>CAZFDP010000184.1:0-4310 GCA_964518185.1 uncultured Phocaeicola sp.
TCAAAATTAGTTGTGTGTTGTCCACTTTTCCGGGACAATTTTAAATAATACACAAACAAAGCCCTGCAATTGCGAGGCTTTATTATTCGTATATATGGGTAAGAGTTATTCTATTGTCAATCCGTACTGATACATATCACCGGCTACGAGTGACACATCTTCAATGGTTACATAATATTCTTTCTCATCCACCACAATGGTAAATGTCAAATCTGCCGTTGTACCTGTTGGTACAACAACTATATCCACTGTCAATCCTTCATCCGTGAGTGTGGAAGATAAACTACGTGTATAGGTATTGGTACCACTGTCTGATACTGTCACTGCACCGGTTGTTGCATTCATGCTACCTTCTGTGGAAAGAGCGTCTGATGTGATTGCCAGTTGAGTCAGTACACCATCACCTGAATAAGCACCTTTAACGATGTTGATGCGAAGACATGTGAGTGCATGGTTCATGACAAATGTCACGTCTGCATTGTCATTTGTTATGCCACTAACTTTTGTGGCATACATCCAATCCGTTTCACCGGCCGTAACCGGTATAGCGGTCATATCTATGTCCGGCGTATACGGATGGTATGCATACAATGTGGCCGCTGTACTAGTCACTGCCAAGCTCTGTGCAGGTGTCCAAGTAGCTCCATCCGTGGTAGAACATTCAATGTTCTTATAGGTATTTGTTTCATAAGTCGTACCGCTTGCATCTACCATCATCAGACCGATGGCTGATTCTTCAGGCATATCATCTTCAATGACAGCCCTTGAACCGGAACTATCCACTTTTACGGTCATACGAATCGGTGTTGCTTCTTCTGTCGGGCCTTCAATGCCTGTACAAGCAGAGAACACAAGCGTAGCTAACAAAAGGGAAAGGAAGTTTCCCAAGATTAAATTCTTATTTATCATTGCAGTGACGTTTTAGTTATCTTATCGGTGACTGCTGACCGTTTACCGTCAGCCAATCCTCTATCGGTTGCGAAGGTAAAGGACTTTTGTCCACTTTTCCGGGACAGTCGTATGTAAATTCTGAAATTTCATATTGATTTGATTTTTCTGTTATTTCTTTGTGCTCAAAATACAGATTATGGACGATTTACTTTTTTACATTGCTATGGGATTGTTGATATTGGTGTTCAGATATACCAGTATCGTCGATTGTGAACTGTTCAGTGAACTTGAAATCAAGGAAATCACTAACCGAAAATGCCGTGTATTTCTCCGGCTCCGACGTATCCGTGTTGAAGCGGGACTTTATCTGTTGTACATCTGTGGTTTCCGTATGGCGATTGTCTATGTGCTGATACCCGTCATCAATTTCTTCTGTCGGGTGTTTGGCTCTGACCTATATATTGTCAGTCCACTGGCCAACAACACCGAATACTGTATTGTAAGTGTTGTCTGTACAGTCCTGCTTTTCATCTATGCCAAAGAGCGGTGTCTGATGAAGGAAATAATGAAAGATTTTGATGAACCGGGATAAAGAGCATCCAAGCGTTTGCACCAATATATAGAAATAGCTATTTTTGTAGGACTAAAAATGAATGCCATGATAAGAACACAGGAAATCAAGGAAATGATGGAGTACACCCGTCCGACCGATTTGGAAATCAAATACGGGGTGAAAGACGAGTCTGATGTCATATATAGTCGTGACGGAAAGAAATTATTGACAGCCTATGGCTGTTATACAGACGACGGAATTTATCACGTAAAGGAGGGAACTGAAGTGATATGCGACAAAGCATTCAAAGAAGCCACTTCTTTTGACACCATCATTTTGCCCGACACATTGACACATATCGGAGCAGAAGCCTTTCATGGGAATAATTTGAAAAGCATGATTCTGCCAGCCTCGCTCCGTTATATCGGTCCGGGTGCATTTGCCTATTCCCGTTATAGTTATGGAATAGAAAGTGCAGACAATACCGATATGCTCATTATGGAAGAAGGGATACATTGTGAATCCGCCAGAATATTTCATCAAGGAAAATTCTGTTATGTGGAAACCATGGATGGGTTGTCGCAGAATCCTTATAGAATAGATGTGACACATGCTGTATGCAATGCATCTGGTCTGAAGAAAGAATCGTTGGCATTCCGAAAGAAACAGAAGTTCAGTCCTTACAAGTTCTTGTCATATAACAAAATCCCTTCGATTTGTCCTTGTTGCAATCAGGTATTTATCGGAGGCGAGCCTTTTTCCCATAAAATATGGAGCACCCGTTCAAACAACGCGTCTTCACCCCAATGGTTCTGTGCCCATTGCGGACAACCTTTCCATTATCAGGAAATGCCTGTAATAAACGGCAACGACATGGTATATCTTGATTATTATTTCAATCCCCGTGATTTGGGCTGCACGGGTATAGAAAGCATTCACATAGCCATTAACAAGCATACCCATGATTGTGAAGCGGAATACTTCTATTGTACGTTTGATGAATACAATCAAGACAAGCATAAATATCTGGCCTTGCCTTTGTCCATACCTGCAAGCTCAGTAGAAGCCATTCTCCATCCGGATACCAAATCACGTTTTCAGATAGCCTATCTTTCCAGTGTGAAAATGTTCTCAGAGGATTTCAGCATATCCCGAGGGGTGATTGAGTACCGTGATAAGGATGATGTTTACCGCTTTGCTTATGAAGACTCATCCATTTTTGGGATAGAGTATATTATTGAGTTCTTCAGAAACCTGTGTAAAAGGGTGAAACATACCCTTCAGGATTCGATTGAAGAATTGGAATCAGATTGTCGCAGGATGTGAGCATCAGACAAACCATGTATGAGTCACCCCTGTTGACATGTTAGAGGTGAACTACCCCAAAGCTAAAGACTTAGGGGTTTTCAAATACGATATTTACTATAAACGGATAAAATGAACTGAAACAAGACCCTATGAAACCAACCAAGAACAAAGTCTTTTGCATAGAGTGTGGCCGGATGAAGCAATTGTTTGAAACTGAATCGAAAGCGAACAATTTCTTGAAATTCAACAGTGAAGAAATATTGGAAGAAAATGAAAGGGCACCGATACGCAGTTATTACTGCCCGGCGTGTGGTGGTTGGCATGTCACCAGCAGCCCCATTGCCTTGAACATCAAGACAAGGAGTGAACGCTTCATTGAGAAAAAGAAGGCCGATGCTGAAGCGCGGAAAGAAGTATACAAGATATATGATGAGAAAATCAAAGATGCCAAGCATAAAATCAAAGATATAGTCGACAGTCTTCCTGACGCTTTTGAAAAGTTGAAGGAGGAATGTATGTTGGCGAAAACAAAAGAAGAAAAACTCGCCCTTGTGACGGCTTTCAGAGAAAAATTGACCCATATACGGGCTACCATGTCATTACAAAAGCGTCAGAGTAAGTTAATTCATAATCTGGGAGAATCAAGCAAATCTTTCTATTATGAAATCAAGAACGGGCAAGTCTAATCATGGCCAAGGTATTTCGGATACCCTGTCCATGATTGGTTCACCTCTTCCGTCCGGCCAGCTGGGATAAGCTGTCTTCCAGCTCCTTGTTGAAATAACGTTCTGCCAGCAGCAGAAGCTGTGATTCATCTTTTGCGATGGCCATATCTATATCTGTCAACCGTTTGGCTGTCTGCTGGCATCCGTCGATGCGGCAGCGGATGGCCTGTCCGCTACCGGACTTGATGAGCCTGACATCCGAAATCCGTTCTTTTAGTAACGGGAGTCTGTCAAGCCCCTTGTCCATGGTATCGGAATTCCGGTCATCGTTCCAATCGATTTCATTGGTTCTTTCAATAGGATGTCCTTGGATAGCCAATTGAAGCTGTGATTGTTTGGGCTCATTCATATCTGTCTTATACTTGGTATCCTTTGTTTCCTCCAGCTTCTGTTGTCTTTCGGTCACGATATACCGTGTATGTGGTGTAACATATTCGGAGTACTCCGCCGCCCAAATCATGCGAGCGTCTATGACCCGTTGCTTGTTGTCCGTAATGAGTACGTCCAACCCCCGTTCCGCCATTCTCGGATGCATCACCTTCATCTGTGTGGTATCCACGTCAAACGGTAACAATTTTTCCGCCAGTCCCCGTACCGTCCATCTCCATTCATCGTCCAACCGGTTCTTGCACATCGCCAAATATCCGTCCATTGTTGCATAGCTTGCCGGTGGTGCTGACAGAATTCTTCCGAACGATGCTTTTGCGGTCTGTAGCTGTTTCAGTCTGGTTGTCGGACTCCAACCGTTTGCACGTTGTTCTTCTTGAATTTGTTGTACCAGCTCCTTATATTGTACTCTTGCATTTGGCAACGCCTTATGGATGCGTTCATAG
>CAZFDP010000185.1:0-4298 GCA_964518185.1 uncultured Phocaeicola sp.
CCATCATCAAACCAGACTTGGCCATATACTTTTGCTCAATCATACCGGTACCATGAGCCAATGCATTCGGAGGAGTGGAGATAGGTAATACCATTGCCATAGAAGCAGCAATAGCAATACCAATCAACAAACAAGCTACCCCACCGATAGGCGCCAATTCGGCAGTCATACTCTTACCTACAACCGCCAAAATAGGAACCAACAAGGCAGCCGTTGCGGTATTCGAAATGAAATTGGAAAGGGTATAACAAATAAGACCTGAACCTATCAACACGATTAATACCGGCCATGAGTTGAATGGAATAGAATTAATCAAGTTAGCAGCCAAACCGGTTTCGTTCAAGGCTACACCAAGGGCAAAGCCACCGGCAACCATCCAAAGAACAGCCCAATTGATTTCTTCCAAATCACGACGGGTAATCACACCGATGGCACAGAATACAGCAACCGGAAGCAAGGCCACTACATTCGAGTTTACACCCGTTACCTTATCGGTTACCCACAACAATACAGTTACAGCAAATGTAATGTAAACCACGATAGAGCGCCAGTCTTTTTTGGCTTCTCCTTCAATTTTCAATTCAATTGTTTTTTGCTTGAATGGGAACAGCTTGAGCAACAACATCCAACCGATAACGAGAATCAAGATGGTGAACGGCATCATGAACATCATCCATTCACCGAAACCAAGGCCCAAGTTCAAGCCTTCCGGATCGTTCAAATACTTCAATGCAATGGCATTGGGAGGGGTACCGATAGGTGTACCAAGGCCACCCACGTTGGCACCGATAGGAATAGCCATAGCCAAAGCTACCTTACCCTTACCGTCAGCCGGAAGTGCCTTCAAGACCGGAGTCAAGAAAGTAAGCATCATAGCAGCAGTAGCAGTATTACTCAAAAACATGGAGAAAACACCTGTTACCAATACAAAGCCCAACAATACATACTTGGACTGAGTACCGAAAGGCTTTAACATCACACGAGCCAAGGCACAGTCCATACCGGTCTTGGTAGCAGCAATCGCCAAGATAAAACCGCCCAAGAACAGCATGATGATAGGGTCAGCAAAACAAAAAACGATGGACTTGTACTTGATGAGCTTGCCCAATGCTTCTGCATCATAACCTTCGCGGAAGAGCCACAAGGCACTGTCCGAAGCGGTAAACAGCAATATTACCATTACCATCACCGAAGTGACCCAAGCCGGTACCGCTTCAAAAATCCACATCAAAGTAGCGAATGCAAATACCGCAATGACACGTTGTTCTACATAAGTCAGTCCTTCGATACCAAACGATGCTGTTGGGAGCAACCACAATAGCAAAGAAACACCGACTGCTACAAATATTTTGATTGTCTTCGAAAGGGTTTGGTCATCTGCCAAACGTTTTTCTTTTCTCTTTCTCTGGTAGTCTTCTACCAAATGAAAGCCCGGAAAAATTTTAAACATATATTTTAAACGTTAATGTGATAAATTCTCATAAGGACTTACTCCAAGCACTCGTTAATCCGCTTACGTACAGCATTCGATTCACTCAACAGTTGAATAAACTCCATTGCCGACCTTTTTCGATAGACATTTTTTTTCAGATGAACACAACCTTCCATTTCCTTGATCCGTAAATCTATCGGTATGGCCTTTATACCTTCTTCATTATAAACAGTTGTCTCAGAAAGAATGGTCAGCATACCAAATTGCTTTACCAGTTTCAACAGCATATTCACCTCATTCAATTCCATTCTTACTTTCAGATCGTAATTATATCCAGCACACATGATGTCGAAAGCGTTTCGGGCTTGTAACCCTTTGGCGGGAAGTGCAAGGTCATAAGGTTCCAATTCGGAGATACTGATGGTTTTCTTCTGAGACAAAGGATGGTCATTGCGAACAATAACAGCCAAATGGTTGTCGAAAAGGAATTGTGACTCGATATTCTTGTTCAATTCGGCCGGTCGGAAGGTAAGTGCAAAATCCACCTCATCGCGTTCAAGCATCTTCATCAACTCAGCCATGGGTTTATTATATATGTTGAGCTTTACTTTCGGATAACGTTTGATGAATGTAAAAAGTGTTTCCGTCAGAATAGAGCTGAACGAATATGTTACCCCGATGTTCAATGTTCCTGTCCGCAGATTCTGAAGGTCGTGTATGCGGTCAAGACAAGTTTGGGAAGCTTGCAAGGTTTGTCGGGCATAAGGTAAAAGCTCTTCCCCTGCTTCTGTCAAACGCACATTATGATTATTTCGTTCAAACAATTGGGCATTCAGTTCTTGCTCCAGTTGTCTGATTTGTTGCGAAAGTGTACTTTGAGTGATAAAAAGAGCCTTAGCCGCTTCGGAAAAGTTGAGCGTCTCTGCTATTTTTACAAAATATTTCAGATGTCGAATCTCCATAAATGTTCTTTTTCACTCTACACATAAACGGTGCAAAATTAAGCAATAAGCCCTATAGCCGAAAAAGAAATCATTTGTTTGTTTCGATAACGATTATCGACTCAATCGATAACAAAACACTAATACACAAACGAAAGTTCATCCGGTAGATAACCACTTCTTATTCTCCACTCCTGGGGATAAAGATTGTTGGCCCGATTACCGATATTTTTCACAAAGCCCAAAGGCATATCACGATAAGTCACCAAGACATAACCACGAGGAACGGATGCATCGAGCATCAAGCCTTCTTTCCGGAGATAGGCTATGGCTTGTTCATAAGAAAGTTCGGTTCTCGGGAAGGTGTTTTCCTTCAAAGCTGTACTCATTGCCAAGGAATGATGGGGAATGAAATCCTTTCCTTTCGCCTCGCCCAACGTAATACCGGCATGAATCACTTTCAGAGATTCCTTTAACAACGCATAAGTATCCGCATGCTTTTGAGGGAAAGCCATGGCCATCGTTTCTTTCATTTCTATCTGATAAGCCGAACTATCTTTGAGCCAATCCTTGATTTCTTTTGGGAAAGATAGGAGCTGCGGACGGCCTTTCATTTCCTTGCCTTTTTTAGCTTTGCGAGTTTTGATTCGTAAACCACCGTTTTCTTCCTCGCAAACCGTCGTTTTCTCATCCGTAAACCGCCGTTTTCTTAAAACGGCCAAGAAGAGGCCTTCGCCTTGGGTGCGATGGGGCAGGAAACGATACACGGGGAAATCCTCGCCAATCAGATTTCCCGTAATACCCCAAGCATCGTCTACGGGCACTTCGAGTATCTCCGCACCCAACTCTTTGGCTATCCATGACACATTGTCTTCATTCTCTTCACGATTGAAGGTACAAGTGCTGTATATCAACAATCCACCGGGTTTCAAGGCCGGCCAGATGTCTTTCAAGATGCGACGTTGCCTCTGCCAACAGATATCTACATTTTCTATACTCCATTCCTGAACGGCCACTTCGTCCTTGCGGAACATTCCTTCGCCCGAACAAGGCACATCGGTAAGAATTACATCGAACAGATGGGTAAGCGAAGTAAAGTCGGCAGGGTCGTTATTAGTCACTACCACATCGGGGTATCCCCATTTGATGAGGTTCTCCGCCAGGATTTGCGAACGGTTACGCATTACTTCGTTGGCCACCAACAAACTTCCTTCAGGAAGCGCACTCCGCGAAAGGGTGGATTTTCCCCCTGGGGCGGCACAAAGATCGAGCATCACTACCGGTTCCTTTACATAGGTTTGAAGCACCTGTTCGACAAACATCGAAGAAGCTTCCTGCACATAATAGCATCCGGCATGAAAGAGTGGGTCGAAGGTAAAAGTTGGACGATGGGCCAAATACACACCCGATGGTGCCCAAGGGACAGCTTCACCCGCTATGGGCAATGCACACTTCGAACGATTGGGACGCACACTTACAGGCACTTCCCGTTGAAGTGCTTCTTCGAATTTCTGATATTGCTCATCGCCCAAAAGTTGGCGGGTTCTTTCTACAAATGCCTGTGATAATGTCATAAATCAATCTTTTCTTTACCATCTATGTCATCCCCCACCGCTTGTTATTCTGAGGAACGGAGTGACGAAGAATCTGTATAGCGTTAGTTTATGTCTCCAGATTCTTCGCTTCGCTCAGGATGACATGACAGGGAATAAGAATGACACAAATATAAAACAAAAAACAGGAAGTTTTTTGAGAAAATCTAAAAAATATTTCGTCTATTTGCAACCGGAAGCATCATTGCTTGCGTCTAATGCTTAGATAACAATAAAATAAGTATATAATCATGAAACATTTAACTTTAACCGCAATCGCCCTTTTGGTAAATACTTTACCCGGCATGGCAAGCCACGTAAGTTTTGGAGAGC
>CAZFDP010000186.1:0-4247 GCA_964518185.1 uncultured Phocaeicola sp.
CTACAACCTGCTACCTTTGCTGCGATCAAGCCCTGGAGGATTCACAGGGAGCTGGTCGTATAGGACTTACCCGTTTTGTTTTTGCGAGTGCAAAGGTAGACATTCTTTTGGAATTGACAATACCCTTCGACCTTTTTTTTCCTTTTTAGATAGAAAAACACATTTTTTCACTTCATTCTATACCGTCTATTGCCATAAAAGCAGTACCTTTGTGCCTTATTATACATTATTTATATATATGACAGCAAAAAGACCTACCCTACAAGAGGGTGCCATGCGTTACGGCACAGCCATGGGAATATTCTGGACACTCAAGTTCATCCTGTTCCCTATGGGCATGAAAATGCCCCTGCTGCTCATGCTGTTCTTCCTCCTTACTATGGCGGTTCCGGTTGTAGGTTATCAGTTTGCCCGGAAATACCGCGACCGTGAGTGTGAGGGAGTTATCAGCTATTCGCGTGCTTTCTTGTTTATGGCATTCATGTATATGTTTGCAGCCTTGTTTGCCACCATCATCCACTATGTGTATTTCCGATACATAGACAACGGGCTGATAGTGAACACCTATTACGATATGCTGAACCAACTTTCGGCCGGTGCAACCGGAGAACTCGAGACTTCCATCAGCCAGATACGTCAGGCATTGGATGTCATCGCCCAACTCAGTCCCGTAGAGATTTCATTGCAACTTATTTCACAAAACATTTTTTATTGTGTCATCATATCTGCATTTACAGCCCTATTGGTGATGCGTAACCCTAAAAAAGAATAGATTATGGATATTTCAGTAGTCGTACCTTTATACAACGAAGAAGAGTCATTGCCCGAATTGTTCGCCTGGATTCAGCGGGTAATGCAAAAGAACAACTTTACTTACGAAGTGATTTTTGTGAACGATGGCAGTACCGACCGTTCATGGGATGTCATCGAGAAACTGGCTGCCGAACACAAAGAAGCCAAAGGCATCAAGTTCCGTCGCAACTATGGAAAGTCACCGGCTTTGTATTGCGGATTCGAAAAGGCACAGGGTGATGTGGTCATTACCATGGATGCCGATTTACAGGACAGTCCCGATGAAATACCCGAACTCTATCGCATGATCAAGGAAGACGGATACGATTTGGTTTCGGGCTACAAGCAGAAACGTTACGACCCGCTTTCAAAGACCATCCCTACCAAGCTGTTCAATGCTACAGCACGGGCGGTTTCGGGTATCAAGAACCTGCACGACTTCAATTGCGGACTGAAAGCCTATCGCAAGGAAGTCATCAAGAATATCGAAGTATATGGCGAAATGCATCGTTACATCCCCTACTTGGCCAAGAATGCCGGCTTCAAGAAAATTGGCGAGAAAGTGGTACAGCATCAGGCCCGTAAGTACGGTACCACCAAATTCGGACTGAACCGTTTTGTAAACGGGTATCTGGATTTGATTTCCTTGTGGTTCCTGTCCAAGTTCGGTATCAAGCCCATGCATATTTTCGGCTTCTTGGGTTCCATCATGTTCATCTTCGGTTTCCTTGCTGTAGCCTACATCGGCATCAGCAAACTGTATGCCATGTCCCACGGACTGCCCTACATCCTGGTAACCGATTCACCTTATTTTTATTTGGCACTCACCACCATGATATTAGGTACCCAACTCTTTCTGGCCGGATTCTTGGGAGAAATGATTGCCCGCAATGCACCCGAACGAAACAATTATAAAATAGAAAAGGAACTGTAAGCATGAAAAAATACACTCTCCTTTCACGGCTTCTGCTGTTTGCCTATGCTTTAGGAATACAGGGATGTGGAGAAAGCGAATGTCCGCTTACTACCCTATCGTATGCCCATTTCGATTTTCTCGACAGCAAGACACATGCAGCCGTATCCATTACCAACGGTGCCACCATTACGGGCATCAGCGAAGTAGATGGTGAAGTATTGGAAGACACACTCTTCAATCTGGCACAAAACAGCATGAGCCTGCCACTGAGCTACACCAACCGCACCACTTACGTGATGCACTACTCGGAAACCCTTCGCGATACCATCGAAGTCACTCACAAGAACATTCCTTACGTGAGCGACATTGAATGCGGCACCATGATGTTCTATCAGGTGGAAGGACTGCGGTATACGACCAACGCACTCGATTCTGTTGTACTTATAAATCCCGAAATTACCAATGAAGAAAGAAAGAATTTCAATATTTATTATAGGGCTGCTGAGTCTGAGTAACGCGTTGGGCTTGTCAACGGCAACGGCACAAGAGGTGGTGAATACCCCACTGACCAAGGAGGAGTGGAAGGCTACCCCCCTCTATCAGGGTACCTATGTGGGAGTCGACCTCTTCGGATTAGGAAGCAAGATGTTCGGGAACGACTTCACCACAGCCGAAGTCAGTGCCGAAGTCAACCTGAAGAACCGCTACTTCCCCATTGTAGAAATAGGTTACGGACAGACCGATGTCACCAACGAAGAGACCGATATCCATTACAAGACTTCGGCTCCCTATTTCCGCATCGGTGCCAGCTACAATGTCTTCTACAAAAAGCCTTACTTGCCGGGACAGTTCTTAGTAGGACTTCGATACGGATTCAGTTCCTTTTCGTATGATGTAACCGCTCCTGCCATGACCGACCCTTCCTGGGGATCTCCCACCCTTCCTTTTACTTACGAGGGGGTAAAGAGTAGTGCCAGTTGGCTGGAAATTGTTCTCGGGCTGAAAGCCAATGTCTACAAGGACATCTACATGGGCTTGGCCGTACGATACCGTTCACGCATGAACGTCAAGAATGCAGAAAATTCCGAGCCTTATTACATACCGGGCTTCGGCAAGAATAAGGGAACCAACATCGGAGTAGCTTACACGCTTGTCTATAAATTACCGTTCTAAGTCATGACAAATCTCGAAATCTGGCTGTTGGCCATCAGTTTGGCCATGGACTGTTTCACCGTATCCATTACCGGTGGTATCATAGTCCGTCACATCTGCTGGCGCACTTGCCTGCTCATGGCCTTCTTCTTCGGCTTGTTCCAAGGCCTTATGCCACTTATCGGCTGGTATGGTGCCGGCCATTTCAAACATCTGATTGAACATTTTGACCATTGGATAGCTTTTGCCCTGCTGGCCTTTTTGGGTATCCGCATGATAAGGGAGGGAATGAGCAACGACAACAAATGCTGCTTCGACCCTCATAAACTAAAGGTGATGCTCACCTTAGCAGTAGCTACCAGCATCGATGCGTTGGCAGTAGGCATCTCCTTTGCTTTTGTCGACATGAACACGTTCATGGACATCCTGCACCCCATCCTTGTCATCGGACTGGTATCCTTCCTGCTGTCCATAGCCGGACATTTGTTGGGTGTATCCTTTGGCCGGCTGGCTCAGAAGTTCCGTCCCGAAGTTCTGGCCGGAGTCATCCTCATCTGCATCGGAGTAAAGATACTCATTGAACACCTTTCATAAGACTCATCATGAACAAGAAGAAACTCATCTGGCAACTGCCTTTTTTAGCCATCCTGATAATAGGAACTGTCATTATCCTGAAGAAACAGCCTCCTTTCCGCACCAACGAAGGGCTGGTATTCGGTACAGTCTACAAAATCACTTACCAGTCGAACGACGATTTGCACCAAGACATCAAAAAGGCACTGCAGGAAGTGGACAATTCGTTGTCTCCTTATAACAAGAACTCCATCATCACGCATGTCAACCAGAATGCAGACACCATCCTGAATACACACTTTACCGAAGTATTCAATCTGGCACAGAAGATTTCGGCCGAGACCGAAGGGGCCTTCGACATTACCGTGGCTCCATTGGTCAATGCCTGGGGGTTCGGTTTCAAGCACTCAATCGAAGTGGACTCCATGGTAATAGACAGCCTTCTGCAATTTGTTGGCTATGACAAGATACGGATAGAGAACGGAAAGATTGTAAAACAAGACCCACGGACCATTCTGGATTGTAGTGCCATTGCCAAAGGGTATGGAGTGGATGCGGTAGCCAAACTGCTAAGCAGTAAAGGCATCAACAACTACATGGTGGATGTGGGTGGCGAAGTGGTGGTCAAGGGAAAGAATCCCAAGATGAACCGTTGGCGCATCGGCATCAACAAACCGATAGACGATTCTCTGTCCGTCAACCAGGAACTGCAGACCATCCTCGAAATCAGTGATGTGGGTATGGCCACTTCGGGCAACTACCGCAAGTTCTACTATAAGGACGGTAAGAAATATGCCCACACCATCGACCCCCG
>CAZFDP010000187.1:0-4230 GCA_964518185.1 uncultured Phocaeicola sp.
CTTGGCATGTTCCTTTTCCTGGTCGGCTGTTTCCTGGAAAATAGCCGAGATTTGTTCGTAACCTTCCTTCTTTGCCACACTGGCAAAATATGTATAACGCATTCTGGCTTGCGATTCACCGGCAAATGAAGTCAACAAATTCTTTTCGGTCTGAGTTCCTTTAATACTTTTTTCCATATTGTAATTCATTTAATTAGTTAGTTATTTGTACAAAGATAATGAATTCTCCTTATAAAGGAACAAGAAAAAGCATACATTTATTATGAAAAAAACAGAGTTTTAGATAATAAAAGACAAATTTTAGCTAATTTTGCAGCCTCAAATCAATGGATATAGTTTTTAAGGTAAACAAATGAAAGCATTTGAATTCAAACCGAAGCTCTTTACTACAATTAAAAATTACTCTAAAGAGAACTTCATGGCCGATCTGATGGCCGGTATTATTGTAGGTATTGTCGCACTTCCTCTTGCCATTGCCTTTGGTATTGCATCGGGTGTTTCTCCCGAAAAAGGTATCATCACCGCCATTGTAGCCGGTTTCATCATCTCCTTCTTAGGGGGAAGCAAGGTACAGATTGGCGGTCCTACGGGTGCATTTATCGTCATTATTTATGGTATCATCCAGGAATATGGCATCAGCGGTCTTACCGTTGCTACCCTGATGGCAGGTGTACTCCTTATTTTATTAGGGATATTCAAGTTGGGTGCCGTTATCAAGTTCATTCCTTATCCCATCATCGTGGGATTTACAAGCGGTATCGCCCTTACCATCTTCACCACACAGATAGCCGATGTGTTCGGTTTGCAGTTTGGAGGCGAGAAAGTGCCGGGCGACTTTGTGGGTAAATGGCTGCTTTACTTCAAACACTTTGATACGGTGAACTGGTGGAATGCCATCGTAAGCTTTGTCAGTGTATTCATCATTGCCATCACTCCCAAGTTTTCGAAAAAGATACCCGGCTCATTGGTAGCCATCGTGATAGTGACTGTTGCTGTTTATCTGATGAAGATGTATGGAGGCATCACTTGCATTGATACCATTGGCGACCGTTTTACCATTCAATCGGAAATACCCGATGCCGTAGTGCCCAACTTGAATTGGGAGGCCATCAAGAACCTGTTCCCCGTGGCCATTACCATTGCCGTATTGGGAGCCATCGAGTCGTTGCTTTCAGCAGCTGTGGCCGATGGGGTGATTAGTGACCGCCACGATTCGAACACCGAACTCATTGCACAAGGTATTGCCAACGTGGTTTCGCCCATCTTCGGTGGTATTCCGGCAACCGGTGCCATTGCACGTACCATGACCAACATCAACAATGGTGGACGCACACCTATAGCGGGTATCATTCATGCGGCAGTATTGCTGCTCATCCTGTTGTTCCTGATGCCACTTGCCCAATACATCCCCATGGCTTGTTTGGCCGGTGTACTGGTGATTGTATCATATAACATGAGTGGATGGCGCACGTTCAAAGCATTGATGAAGAACCCGAAATCGGATGTCAGTGTATTGCTCATCACCTTCTTCCTGACAGTTATCTTCGACCTGACTGTAGCTATCGAGGTAGGTCTGGTCATTGCTTGTGTATTGTTCATGCGTCGTGTGATGGAAACTACCGAAATATCGGTTATCAAGGACGAAATCGATCCCAACAAGGAATCGGATTTGGAAGTACACGAAGAACACCTCATGGTACCCGATGGTGTAGAAGTATACGAAATCAACGGTCCTTATTTCTTCGGTATCGCCACCAAGTTTGAGGAAATGATGTCGCAATTGGGCGACCGTAACAAACCCAAAGTGCGGATTGTACGTATGCGTAAAGTACCGTTCATCGACTCTACCGGTATTCACAATTTGGGTCACCTTTGTGAAATGTCGCAGAAGGAAAACATCCAGATTGTACTTTCCGGTGTAAACGAAAAGGTACACAAGGTACTGGAAAAGACCGGTTTCTACGAATTGTTAGGCGAAGACAATATTTGTCCGAACATCAACATAGCTTTGGAAAGAGCCAAGGATATTGCTTCCCGATAATTTCAGTCCGAATATTGATATAACTTCAGTCCGAAATCTTTCACCATCACCAACAAGTGGTCGAAGATGTCGGACTGAATTCGTTCATACTCCTTCCAAACCTTGTTACGCAAAAAGAAATATACCTGAATAGGAACTCCGTATTCAGTGGCTTCTTTTTGGGTAACTATTATATCCATATCTTGATTCACTTCGGGATGTACATTCAAATAGCGGCCTATGTAAATGCGATATAATTGGGCATTGGTCGGTATTTCACCGAGTGTTGGCTCGTAATCCTTCATTAAGGGAACACGATTGCGGATAGAAGCCAGTATTTCGGAATTACAAAAGCAAAGAGTATTCACATTGAGCTTGATATTCTTCAATACCCGCCGACCACTACCCTCCTGCATACCCCTCCAATTGATGAACGTGGTATTGACCAATGTATAAGGGGGGATGGTAGAAATAGTATTGTCGAAATTACGTATCTTTACTGTATTCAGTGTAATTTCTTCCACTAATCCGCTGGTACTTTCCTTGGGCAATTGAATCCAGTCGCCCAAACGCACCATATCGTTGGCCGAGAGTTGCACACCGGCAACAAATCCCAATATACTGTCCTTGAACACTAACATCAATACGGCTGCCGAGGCACCCAATCCGGCAAACAAAGTAGCGGGTGACTTGTCTATCAAAATGGCGACAATAATGATACCACCTATAAAGAACAACAGCACCTGAAAGATTTGTATCACTCCCTTGATGGGATGGCTCCGGCGTTCGTCTTTCGAATTATAGACATCGAGTACAATGAGCAACATTCCGTTCAGCGTAAGCAAAACAGAATAAATAATGTAGATGATGCAAATGCGTTGGGCAAAAGCCAATAGTTTGGGGGCTTCGACAAAGGCTAAAGGAAGCAACAAAAACAAGAAAATGCCGGGCAAAATGTGAAGCAGATGGTGCAATACCTTCCGCTTGATAAGCAGATGGCTCCAGCGTTTCTTTTCTACCTTACGGATGATTCTTACCAACAGGGCCTGACAGATATAGTTCAAACCTGTTACAATGGCTATCATCAGTAAAGCGATAAGGCTCTCGTCGAATATATCGGCTACATCTTTGCTGATGCCCAAGACTTCCACTAAGAAGTCGTTCATACGTTCTCCTAAATTCAGTTGCATCTTCTTTCCGTTGTTTTCCTATAAACAAACGGAAAGAAAAGATGTTTTGCTCTTTAAAGTCAAAACGTATTACTTTTTAGGCACGGATTACACGGATTAACACGGTTTTTAATGCATTATAAACATTCACTTATTCCGTGCAATCCGTGTAATCCGTGTCTAAATATTCTTTAATAGGAAACCGAAACAGGAATATCTAAAGCCTTGACCAACGCACCGATGCGATCGAGTTCTTCATGAGTAGCTTTTTCCAGTTCTTTGTCGGGTGTTTCACGGTCGATGGTATAAATCATTACCTGACGGGGAGCTATTTCTTTTACCGCTTCCAACCATGGAAGCACATAGGCATCACCCGTATTGTCCACATCCTTTCCCTTCATGAACATGGTTTGGATGATGAGGTTCCCGTTGAATGCCTTCATACATTCCAGAATCTGTTTCAAATCGTAATGACCGGTGGGACGGTCCACCTTTTGAATGTAAGCCTCATCCACTGTATCCAACTTCAAGATATTGTTGTCCACCTTGTTGAGGGCAGCAAATACATCAGGCTTATGAATGAAGGTAGAGTTACTGAGCACACTCACCTTGGCTTGCGGAAAATAGCGGTCGCGCAAGGCCAATGTATCATCCATAATGCCGGCAAAGTCAGGGTGTGCCGTAGGTTCCCCGTTTCCGGCAAAGGTCAGCACATCGGGCTTCGGCCCATTGGCCTGCATATCCTTCAGTCGGTTTTCCAAGGCTTCGCGTACTTGTTCGCGGGTAGGCAGTTTCTTCTTCGGACGGAAGTCGGCATTAAAACCGCATTCACAATAAATGCAATCGAAGGTGCAGAACTTCCCGTCTTCGGGAAGCAGGTTGATACCCAAAGATACCCCCAAACGGCGGCTATGCACGGGGCCGAATATCGGCGAAGGATAAATGACAGTTGACATAATGGTTATTTTGATAGTACGGGTGCAAAGATAAGAAAAACTTTTGATAATTGCTTTCAGTGATTTCAGCGCTTCTTAAAGTGTT
>CAZFDP010000188.1:0-4218 GCA_964518185.1 uncultured Phocaeicola sp.
TGGAATATTCATAAAGAGAACGTTCATCGAGTATCACCTTCATGGCATTGGAGGAAGCATGAAGCAAGTGTAATTCCTCTCCTACCCAACAGGCAAACCCTACATGCACCACATCGAGCCCCTTAATGGAAGTGGTGATAGCTAAAATATCACCGTTCTTTATGGGGAGTTTGTCGGGAGAAAGATGCAGATGTTCTTTAGGAAGATAATACACCTCCACCTGTTTCCATGCCTTTTCTTGTTCCTTCATAGCTTCCACTAAAGAAGAGTCGGCTTTCAGTTGCGGATAACTCTCCACATGGGTGGTCATGAAATCCAAAGCCAACTGCTGCTTGCAGGCATTGGGCAGACAAGAAGTATATTCCTTTATCAGTCCTTTCTGCTCATTGTTCTTTATCCAATCGCTGAAATAATGCAGGCGTGAAGCATAGCCGTCCAACCGGCCATCGCGATAACGTATCCTTTCCAAAGCATCCTTGAAAGCAGGGAAAGTCCTCTCTCCTTGCCCGTCGGCTATTGTCAAAGCCAACACTGTCTCTACAAAAGTTGTACAATCCGCTTTATCCAAATGAACGACCAAGGATTCTTTTTCTGATACATCCAAGGTGCCGGCCACATACGGGATTCCTATCAATTGGCGGGCAAAATGCAGTGTACGACAACTGTCGGCCGGCAAAGAAATGGCATCGGCCAACAATTTCTCGACTCGGATGCTGTCTGCCTCTGTAGCACATGCACTCATGGAAAAGCAGACTCCTGCCAACAACAACCTCCACTTCATACGGTTATTCTCCTTTCAAGACCGGCAAACAAATATTATATTTCACCGAAAGAACGCGTGTAAGGAACACCACCGAGCCACTGATTATCTGACAAAGATAATCTTCCAAACCTGCCAATCCGGTAAGCCAATAGGCCAATCCGCCCATAACACATGCCATGGCATAAATCTCCTTGCGGAAAATCAACGGCTCTTCGTTGATGAACACATCGCGGAAAACCCCACCTGCAGCCCCCGTCATACTACCCATGATGATGGCCACCCAAAACGGATGTCCCAAATCCATGGCCTTCGAAAAGCCTACCACTGTAAACAAAGCCAAGCCAATGGTGTCGAAAATAAAGAATGTATTGTGCAAATGAATAAGGTATTTGCTGAAGGCTATTACCCAAAACAGAGCCAACCCTGTACAAAGCAAATACATCGGATCGGTCATCCATGCCGGAGTGACATTGAGCAACACATCGCGCATTGTACCCCCACCTATAGCGGTAACCAAACCTACTACATACGCACCAAACCAGTCAAAATGCTTGGCCGATGCCAAACGGATGCCACTGATGGCAAATGCAAACGTACCTATAAAATCGAGTATCTGAACAAATGTTATCATCTTCCTGAAATTTTGTGCAAAGTAACGAATAATTTCAGTAAGAAAACGTATATTTGCCTCAATAAAATAGCAAAAAAGCAAATGAAAATAACGATTATAGCAGGGGCAAGACCTAATTTCATGAAAATAGCCCCCATCCTAAGGGCCATTCAAGCAGCCAAGCAAGCTGGGAAAAACATCAATGCACGATTGGTTTACACCGGGAAATCCGATGACACCAGCTTAGAACCTTCCTTGTTTACCGATTTGGACATGCCACGACCGGATGCATATCTGAATATAGACAGTACGGATTTCTTCCAGCGTATGGCAGGCATCCTGGTGGCTTTCGCCCGCGAACTGGAGCAACACCCAGCACATGTAGTGATGGTTGTAGACGACCTCACCCCCACCATGGCTTGCTCTATTGTCGCCCGTAAAAAAGGCATCAAGGTGGCTCACTTGGTGGCCGGTGTACGTACTTTCGACAAGGATGCACCGAAGGAAGTGAACCGCATTATTACCGACGGACTTTCGGACATCCTCTTTACAGCCGGCATGGTGGCCAACCGTAACCTCAATCAAACAGGCACCCATCAATCGCATGTGCACTTTGTAGGCAATATCCTGATTGATACGCTTCGCTATAATCGCCCTCGCCTGCAACGTCCCGTTTCATTTTCCATCCTCGGTTTGAAAGAAAAGGATTATCTGCTTCTTACCCTTAACCGCCGTTCTTTGTTACAAGACGACAAGAAACTCAAGTCCATCTTCCAAACACTATTGGCACATACCGACAAGCGCATCGTAGCCCCATTACATACTTACGTCAAAGAAAAGCTTCATGCTTTAGGCATCAACGACGAACGACTGATTATTCTCCCGCCACAACCCTATTTGGCTTTCGGTTATCTCATCAGTCAGGCATCTGCCATCCTCACAGATTCGGGCAATGTAGCCGAAGAAGCCACTTTCCTCGGCATTCCCTGCATCACACTAAACACCCATGCCGAACATCCCGAAACCGTTACAATAGGCACCAATTGCTTAGTGGGCGAAGACATCAACCTTTTGGCCGAAGCCTTGACCACCTGGAAGAAAGGCGAATGGAAAACCGGCGGCCTCCCCGAACGCTGGGATGGACGCACGGCCGAACGCATTGTACAAACGCTGCTGGAATACTCCTGACAAAAAAAGAGTATATCCTACACATTATTCTGTCATTTTAAAGACTGATATTTGCTATAAATACCAAGATTTTCCTCCAAAAACACAATATAATCCGCCAAATCGTGTTTTTTTTCATAGATTTGGCGCGTTATATTAGATTTTTATCTTACTTTTGCGTAAACAAAACTCGTGAGTTATGATAATCGGTAGAAATGAAGAACAGAAAATATTGCTTTCTGCAGCAGAATCTGAGTATTCGGAATTAATCGCAGTTTATGGTCGTAGACGCATTGGTAAAACCTATCTCATACGTGAGACTTTTGGTTACAAGTTTACATTTCAACATACGGGTTTGGCTAAAGGTAAGACAAAAGACCAGTTGTTTAGTTTTGCCATTTCACTTCGTGATGCCGGTTATGATGACTGTCCGATACCGCAATCCTGGTTAGAAGCGTTCAGTTTGCTTTCACATTATTTAAAGAATTCAACTGATGAAAAGAAGATTATCTTCCTTGATGAACTTCCATGGATGGATACCCCACGTTCCAACTTCCTATCTGCTTTTGAGCATTTTTGGAACGGATGGGCATCAGCTCGAAAGGATATTGTTTTAATTATTTGCGGTTCTGCAACTTCATGGATTATCAATAAGGTAATTAACGACCACGGAGGTCTTCACAATCGTGTAACACAACGCATTGCCCTTCAGCCATTTACTTTGCGAGAGTGCGAAATGTTTGTTCAAAACAAGGGAATCGAAATGAGTCGTTACCAAATTGCAGAGTGTTATATGGTGTTGGGTGGTATACCATTCTATTGGAGTCTTCTAGAAAAAGGATTGAGCTTGGCTCAAAACATTGATAAGATGTTCTTTGCCAAGAATGGTAAATTGACCAATGAGTTCAATCAACTTTATGCATCGTTGTTTAAGTCACCAGAACAATATATAGATGTTGTAACAGCTCTGGGCCGAAAGAAAACAGGAATTACCCGCGAGGAATTACTAGAGATTACCGATAAACAAAGTGGAGGAGCTTTGAGCAAAGTGCTCGACGAGTTGGAATATTGTGGATTTATCCGCAAATATAATGGCTATGGCAAAAAATCAAAACAAACCATTTACCAATTAATTGATAACTATACACTCTTTTACTTTAAGTTCATCCAGCAAAACGAAAACAACGACGAACATTTCTGGTCAGCCTCAATCGATTCACCCATGCATCGTGCTTGGAGCGGATTGGCTTTCGAACGCCTATGTTTGGCACATGTACAACAAATCAAAGCAGGATTGGGGATTGCCGGAGTATTGAGCAATGTTTATTCTTGGCGAAAAGAATCAGATGAAAATAGTGATGGTGCACAGATAGACTTGTTGATAGATCGCAATGACCAAGTGATTAATGTCTGTGAAATGAAATATTCTTTGTCGGAGTTTTCTATCGATGCGGAATATGAACGTAATTTACGCAACAAGAAATCCGCCTTCATTGACTCAACTTGTACACGCAAGGCTGTTCATCTTACTATGGTAACAACTTACGGTATTCGTCAGAATTCTCATTCAGGAATCATACAAAGCGAAGTTACACTAGAGAATCTATTTGCATAGGTTGAGTGTACTTTTTCGGATACTTACATCTGTAATCCAGCTGTTACGTTACAATTTCTGCAA
>CAZFDP010000189.1:0-4207 GCA_964518185.1 uncultured Phocaeicola sp.
CCGGCCGATAATCCGTTTGGCGCACCTATCCCTGAAGGGCCATTACCTTTCTGATGAAAATTTCAAATAAATTGTAAAACATCCTTCACATCCTTCACACAGTCGTAAGTGTTTGTACGTCAGTGAATAGTTGTGAAGGATGTCTTGTCTAATGCTCCTTTATATCTTTCACAAGAATAATATTTCCGAACTTTTTCTTTTGTTTTATAAAAATTAATCCTACATTTGCACTATCACTCATGCCGATATTCTTTATATAGAGTAGAGGAGTGGGTGGGTAACATATATAAGAAAAGACGTTTACTTAGCGTTTTGTCTTTGGCGATTCGGAATCTCGCAAGTTCAAAATTCTGCCAAGAGCAAAGCAACGGTGAATGTCTGCGGGATATGTTCATGTCCTTGGTGTACCTTTTAACAAAGGGTATACCGAGTTACTATACATATCGGCGTGGGCGTTTGGCGTTGCTCGTTTCGGCAGGATGGGCAATGCGAGAGCCTCGAATCGCGGGACGAGTGACAGGTACAGACTCCCCGCTTTTCTTTTTATATGGCTAATTTTAATCTATTTTGAACCGTTCGGTTCGGGAGCCTGCCGATACTTTGAATATAAACAGATGAATGATTTGATGTTTAAAGTAAAGAAATGCGGCTTCCTCTACTTCACTCTGTGGCTGTGTTCCTTAGCCTTGAACGCCTGTTCTTCTGCCGATGAGTCTATTCCCGAAGAACCACCTGTAAACGAACAGCCTTCTGTTGACCCTTCCAAAGCGGTAAAGGTAGTTACGACAAGTGCCGACAATATCATGTCTGGCAATGCCAATGCCCGTACAGCCTATACGTTGGAAACCGACAAGCTGAAATTTACGTGGGCAGAGGGGGATAGGATTGGCATCTATCCTTCGGCAGGAACCCAGATTGCGTTCAGTATCAAGAGTGGTGCCGGACAGAATTCCGCTACTTTCGATGGTGGTGCATGGATCTTGTCGCAAGAAGAAACGTATGCGGCCTATTATCCTTACAAGGAATCGAATCCGGAAGACAGAACTTCGCTTCGATTCAGTTACGAAGGCCAGTGTCAAACAGGTAATGCTTCGATGGCTCATTTGGGTACACACGATTTGATGGCAACAGCTGCAACTCGTGCCGTTGGTGAAGAATTGAACTTTCGGTTCAAACATCTGAATTGTGTGGCACAGATGCGACTGACTGTTCCCGTTGCCACTACCTTTACCAAATTGATGGTTCGTTGCAACGAAGAAAACATTTTTACCAAGGTGGCCAATTTGGACCTTTCGGGCGAGAATTACGCTTATTCTTCCCATGAAATGACCCACCAATTGGAGATGAGTCTCACGGAAGTTGCTTCAATGGAGGCCAATCAGTTGCTGACATTTTATATGATGCTTCCTCCTGTTGATATGAGTGGCAAGACAGTTTATGTAACCTTGTTAGACAATAATAACAAGGTATACCAAGGACAATTGTCTTCCCGAAACATAGAGGCCGGCTATGCTTATAGTTTTGCTGCTACGTTGGTGGACGTTACCATGTCTTCTACCATTACTTCTCCGAACTTCAGTGATTCTGATACCGATGTTTAATTTAATGCTTATTCAAAAAAACTATTGATATGAAACTTATAATTCAATCAACTTTCATGGCTTGCGCTGTACTGATGTGTGGTTTCTTGGCAAGCTGTACCGATGATGCTTTGATAGAAGCGTCCAACAATCCCAAAGGTGACCAACCTTTTACACTGACCGTTAACCAAGGAGATACTCGTTTGGCTCTTGACCCTACTTATGGACTCTCTACCGTTTGGGAACCTGGTGACCAATTGGTCTTAGTAAGTAAAAACACGACATTGGCTCCAATATATCTTAGTTGTACATTGACCGAGAATGCCAATGAAGCTACGTTTAGGTCTGAGAGTGGTGTACCTGCCGGCGAGTATTATGTCATTTATAACTATAATGAAAACATGGCATATGGCCATAAAATGTTCCAAAGTATAGACCAAATCAATACGGATGATGATTTGGTATTGTGGGAAAATTTGACAGTTGCCAACAATCAATATTCGGCATCCATCCAATTGAAGCATTTGTATGCCAAGATTAAAGTGGAATTGGAAAATATACCTCAATTTGCTGATCCTATGATGAGTTATCTCAAGGTGGGCATCTATTCTTCCAAAAAAGGATTCCCTATGTATAAGTTATTCACCAGTGCAGGACCGATAGATGCAGAACATGGCATTAATCCGAATTCATTGAATTATTCAAGTACTAATACTTATTTTGCATCCAATAGAAAGTATCACAATATACTTTTGGGAAATTATAGTGCTGAATCTTCTTGGGATAATACGAATATGACAAATGTTTATGATTATTCCAAGGCTAAAGCCCTTTCGGCTTTGGTACTTCCTGCGGATTTAACGAATGAGGATGTATTCTTCTATGTGCTGTCGGATAATACTTGTTATGAGTTCAAAAAGGAGGGTGGTATTAATTTCCAGGCTGGTACCAACTATACGATAAAGTTGGATTTTAATTCGACAAATGTTGTGACTTCTACACTAAATATAGACGATAGTGGTTATATTTTGAATGACGATGCTGATTGGAGACATGCAGCTTATCGTAATAGCTATGAATATGGGTATAAAATATCACAAGATATTGATTTTAAGGATAAACCCTTCTTTCCCATTGTAGCTCGCGAACTTAATGGAGGGAATAATACATTAAGTAATATTGAATTGGATTGGAGTGATGAAGATAATGTAGGTCTGGTGAGATTCGAATGGTTGTATGATTTCTATAATAATATACAACTAATAGGAGAATATTATTATTGTAAAGTCTCAGATCTTGTTCTTGAATCCGTATCTATAAAAGGAAATAATTATGTTGGTGCTTTTGGCGGAAATAATGTATTTGTTAATAATTGTAAGGTTATCGGTGAATCATCCATTGTTGGACAAGGTGATTATGTTGGCGGTATCGTTGGTTGTAATATACTTACCAATAATGAAAATATGACATTTATGAATGCACAAGTCGGTCAACAATGCACAATCAATGGCAAGAACTATGTAGGTGGTATTGTAGGACGTTATATGAGTAGTTATATGAATTCTGGTATATCTTTGTGGTCTTCCAGAGTGTTGCTGGAATCTTGTACTTCAAAGGCAATTGTAACGGCTACGGGTGATTATGTAGGCGGTATCTTTGGTAAAATCGGTGGTACATATACAAATCCAAACAGTACTCTTAGTTTGATGAACTCTTCTGACCCCTATACTTTCTCTTTGGTAAAATGTAAAAATGAAGGTGATGTAACGGGTGTTAATTATGTAGGAGGCATCGGAGGTGACTTTGCTATATATTATTGGGATACTTCTGTTACAGATAGAATTGTCCTTAAAGAATCGTTCAGCAGTGGGAATGTAACGGGTAGCACTAAAGTGGGTGGTATCCTTGGAGGTTCTATGGCTTCGGTTAACACTTGTTATTCAATAGGTACAATTAATGCTTCGACAACAGATGTAGGTGGTATTTTAGGTTCATCAACTTATAATTATATGGACGGAGGAAATATGAGAATTGCCAATTGTTATTCATTGGCAACTCTTAGTGCAGGAACAAATGGGCATGTTGGTGGTATTTTAGGTGCGGCTGGTTTTGTAACCGTTATAAATTGTTATTATGCGGCAGACCCAACAACCAATTCTTTTGGTGGTATTTGGGGACGTAGTATGGGTAGATGTTCCATTACTAATTGTTTGACTACTTTGAATTCTCTGGGAAATGTTTTAACTATTCCACAAGCACCTGCAGGAACTCCGGACAATGATGGTGATGGAGTACCCGATTACGATTATAATGGTGATGGAGTATATGATTATAATGATATCTATCTTTATAGTAGTCATGATGTAATAACCAATTCCACACCATCGGTAACTTCCATTCTGAATAAAATAGATGTCATCAACGGTGACCAAGCCTATTCAACCAATACTTGGCCGACATCAGATTATGCATGGTATTGCGTGAAGTTCGCAGACTTTGCTATTGATACAGATTCTCCGGATATGGATAATGATACAGTAACACCTTAAAACAGATGCAATTATGGAAAAACAAATATACGAAACTCCTCAAGTAGAGGTAATTGAAGTAGAAGTAGAAAAAGGATT
>CAZFDP010000190.1:0-4198 GCA_964518185.1 uncultured Phocaeicola sp.
ACCACCATTCATCCTGTCGAATGTCCCGTTTTTTCAGGTGTATCCTATTCTCCATAAGGTATTTCTTCAATGAAGGGAATTCGCATATCTCTAACCAATCCACCCCACTTCCATCTTCATGATATGGAAAAAGACACCGTGACCACTTGCCGGTAGAAGCTTTGACTGCCTGTATGGTAAATGGAGAATCAGGTATGTCCCCGTTAATGAATATCTTATCCGCCAATGTAGCGAAACCGTTCTTGACCTTGATATTCTGATTGTCCGATGCTGCCTTTATTTGTCGGAGCCGTGAAAGAGTGTCCTTGTCTGATAGATAGAAACTGTTGTCAATGTATATATCATCCAATGACAGGTAATGTCCTACCCCTTTCTTCAGTTTCTGTCCGTCAAATATTGAATATAGAAATGACTCTTGTGGCATGTCTTTTACAAATCGGGAAACAACCGTATAGGTACTGACATTAGGAAAAACCTGATGATGTCCCATATCCACCAGCTCCACCATGTTCCGTTGATGTAGAATATACTGTCTGAACTTCTGTCCAGCCTTGCTATATATCCATGATACGGGAGTGATATAACACAATTGTCCTCCTTTTTTCAGTGTCCGGAATGCGAGCTCAAAGAAAGCGAGATAAAGGTCGGACATGCCCTTTTCTGAAAAGGAACATTCTTGTATCAGGTCATAGGTGATACCGTCCAAATTGTGTATACGGACATACGGCGGATTACCGACCACATAGTCCATCATGCCGTCAAAGAGCCGGCAAGCCAGTGAATCCATACGATAGACCCGCCATGCTACCCTGTTGATACCATATTGTGCGGCCACATCATCGAGCCTGTTCCGACAGGCAACGACAGCTTCAGGGTCATTGTCGAGTCCATGAATGTATGTCTGTAGTTGCCGCTTGATGACAGAGGGGGAAAGCCCCTTTTCAAGCGCCGCCTGAATATATCTGTGAACCACCTCTACCAGAAACGCCCCGTCACCACAACTGTTGTCGGTGATGTGTCTGCAAAGTATCTCTACACCGGTATAGTTACACCAGTCCAGCATGGCTTTTACCATGTATACCGGTGTAAAGACTTGCCCCTTCATCTTGCACTTATCATCGATGTTGTTCTCTCCCATGAAAATCATTTTAAATAACGGGACAAAGATATTCTTTACCTGTCCCTTTTCCCGGGACAACAATAGGGATATTATTATCCTATCTTTTCATGGAATGAGACCGTTTGTCTTGAAGTGTCAGTTTGTCCGCAAAGTACCGTTCAGCGATGTCATGCAATCGGCCTGGTTCTTTTATGGCTTCCAGGTCTTGTTTCTTTACCGGGACCCCCATCTGCTGCACCCCGTCAATCTTACAGCGGATATACGGTTGGCCCCCTCTGCCGTTGAACACATGGATATGTGTGATTCGGTCGTTATCTGTTGACGGTGCAGTGTTCAGCACTTTGCCGTGTTCCAGTTGCTGTGCGTCCAGCAAGTCATAGAGTACCCTGTCCGTCACCTCTTCTATGGAGCTGAACTGTCTGATGTCAAACATGTGTTTACCCACCCATGACCAGAAGGTCTGTAGTGCCATCCGGATATGTTCAAGTATTCTTTCAGCAACGTTTTCTTTGCCTTTACAATTCACGTTCTGCCCCATCTTTTCAATGATGGCTGCCCCCTCATATCCACTGATACGAGCCAATGCTTCAGAAGCCACGAGGTCCTCATTCTGATTGATGGGGTAGTAATACAAGTCATTCAACACCTCCTCCCAGAGCGGTGTGTCTCTCAACAAATCCTTGATGGACTGCCATCCTTCGGGATTGCCCTGTTGCATGGCTGCTGCCCATACGTGTGTATATTCATGTACGAGTGTTTCCGGTCGCAGTCCCTTTGGCGTCAGCCATATCGTTCCGTTCACTGTGAAACCGTACAATTGCCCTTGTCTGTCCCGCATGAACATCGGCTGACCCTGCATGACAGCTACCCGCATCTCCGGTGTTATTCTGACCCCATGCTTTACTTCATCCAACCCTTCCAATTCCGGCAAATCAAATGTCTCCACCTGCACCCCCCATTTCTTCCCGTACCGGTTCATAAAGGAGGGTAACATCTCATCATAGAATTTCTTCATACCCTCATAGCCAAAGCGAAAATTGTCTCCCATATGCCTAATCTCAAGCGGTTCTTGTGATTTGATGACTTTTTCTGCCAGTTCTCGTCCCACCAATTTTTCAAGTGGGATACCTTCAAGAGAATTATTGTTTATCTCCCCGGAGCAGATAACACCCTGCCGGTCTACGAAAAGTACGGTTTTACCTATATTGGTATAGATATCAACATCATATCCATCCATTTCATTTTCTGACTGCGCTTCATACGGTTCTGACGACAATGCATTGAGCACCTGTCCCAAGTCATATCTTACCGCCTGCTGTTCTCCCGTCGTCCATGTCATAGCATCGTATCCGTTTTCCGCTGCATATCGGAGCATCCGTTTCATGCACAGTTCATGCCAGTTCTTTTCGAACGGAGCGGCCGGAACCTTCTTCCCCTCCTTGAACGCGGTTATTTCCTCCTCATGTACCCTATGATACATGGTAGTCCTATAATTGCTTTCTTTCAGCACCCGATATTTTTCTGCGAGTACGGCATCCTCTTTTCTCCACCGTTCTTCGGTTGTTTCATCTATTACACTTGTCCATCCCCTCTCCTTTTTCATTTCCCGTAACCGGTCATAATACGCACTCTGTTTCTCTACTGCTGTCTGCCGTAACCTGTCATATTCCGCCATTACCCCTCTTTCCAAATAGCCATACTTCTTCCCATCCTGGTGTCTCTTGGACTGTACTTCGTCAATGACCAGTATCCGTTCTACCCGTTCTTTCGGCACTACATGTCTGTTGTATGCCTGTACCGCTTCGTCCAGTGTCGGATATGAAAACTTCATCATATTTGCGACATTCCAAATCCTGTACTCCCCATGGGTTATGCTTATAGATGCCTGTGGATATTTCTCGTCCTTTGTTGGTGGGTACCATACCTCCGGTACATATTTCCGGTCATATACTTTATGTATCCATTGGTCAGCCCCAGGCATGTCCTCTCTCATCTTCCGTTGTTGTTCTGGTGTATAGCGATGAATTTTCTCTGTATCACCGAAGCGTACCCAGGCAATGCATCTCCCTTTGCCTGCATCTCCAAAATGGATAGGGTCCTCTTGTTTCCACGGCTCTATGTCCGGTATATGCAATGCCAGTTCTTTTTTGTTCATGAGATAGTCAGTGGTATAAACCAATCTGTCCTCGTTAGCCTGACCAACACCCAATACGCGTGCCGCTTCTTCTGCACTATCCACTGATAGCCTGCCCTCTCCATCCATTGAAAAGCCTTCTCTGAAGTCCTCTCCATAGATTTCGGTCATCTGTCGAAACGCATAATCATAATGGTCAGAATAGTACAGAGACCCTGTTTCTTCTTCGCCCATAGCAACCAGCTCGTCAAACTCTTCTTGTATGCCACGCAACAATTTCTCTGTTGACCCCGCATCCACAAACATTGTTTCTTCAATGCGGATGGAGTTCTCATTCAGATAAGTCATAATCTCCTGTTTCTCCAGAATCTTCGCTTTGCTGTCTTTCAACCAGTCAGACAGCCCTGTCCACCGGTCCTCCCCCGCCTTGATGCCCCCTGCTTTCTGAAGCATGGCGAGCCACTGTTTTGGTGTTGCTTTCTGCTGACTGATTTTCTCAAGGACTTGATGTGCATTGGAGTAGAAATAAGGGGTTTCAGAAACAACCTGCATCATCCATTTTTCAGGATTCAGCTCCTGACGTTTGGCCAGTCCTGAATAATCAATGAATACACCAGAGGCCAGAGCTTCACGGAGTGAGCGTAATATCTGAGCCAAAGGCTTGTAATCTTTAACGGCTTCCAAGTCCTTCTTGGAATAATAGTATTCGACCACATGCACATCCGGTGTCAAGCCCTGCAATTTTCTATTCGGGAAAGCCGAAACAACAATGCTTAAGGCATTATTTTCGTTATACCTGTGGAAATTTGATACATTGGCATTATGCTTACCCAATCTTATTGTGATATTATTACCGTCAGGTAATTCAAATGTTTTATATCGGGAACCAGTTTTATTATCAAGCCCCAGGGCATCTGCCACATCTGTAATAAATCCTTTAGCAT
>CAZFDP010000191.1:0-4181 GCA_964518185.1 uncultured Phocaeicola sp.
CCATATTAAGAACTCCTTGGCAAAAGAATGTCAAGGAGTTTTATAGTCTATTCCTCCATTGGTTTCTTTTCCATTACTGCTGGCAAACTCTCCCGGTTTCATGCCAAACTGCTTTTGGAAGCATTTGCTGAAGTAAGACGGGTTGTTGAATCCAATCATGTAACAGATTTCGCTTACCCGATATTTGTTTTCCAACAAGAGCGAGGCGGCTTTCTTGAGGCGTACCACTTGTATCAGTTCATTGGGAGTGACATTGGCCAATGTCTTGATCTTGGCGAACAAACCGGAACGGCTGATGCAAAGACGTTCGGCAAGGAAGTCTACCGACAGGTTGGGATTGGAGAAGTTTTCTTCAATCAATTGGTTCATTCGGCGCAAGAACTGGTCGTCTAACGTATTGCTGGCAATGCAGTTCAGTGGCATCAGTGGGGTTTTCGAGAATTTCTTGTGCAACAAGATACGCATTTCTACTAAGTTGCGGATACAGGCTTCCAGGTATTGTACGGAGAAAGGCTTTTCTATATAGGCATCGGCCCCGCAGTCCATACCTTCAATCTTGGAGGTAGTATCGGTTTTGGCGGTAAGCAGAATAAACGGAATGTGGCTGGTGAGTTGGTTGCTACGTATGGCTTTACAGAATTCTATACCGTCCATATTGGGCATCATCCAGTCGCTGATAATCAGAGTCACTTCGTTTTCTTTCAGTATTTCCAAAGCTTGTATACCGTCTTCGGCCGTAAGGATAGTTGCCTTGTCGGAAAAACTGGTGGAGAGGAAATGGAGCATTTCTTCGTTGTCGTCTACTATCAGAATGGTTGTTTTTTCCTTGTTCGTAGGCAAGTGGAGTGATTCTTGCAGAATATCTTCAGGGAAGCTGGGGTTGATTGTCTGGCTTTCTTCTGCACTCACTTCCTCATGTTGTTCTATAGGGAGTGTTACGATGAAGGAAGTTCCCTTTCCTACTTCCGAATCTACTTCGATACTTCCGTTATGTCCTTCTACAATACTCTTTACAAGGCTTAGCCCGATACCGGTTCCCGGCTTGTTGTCCATAGCTTGATAGAAGGGCTTGAATATTTTTTTCTGTTCTTCTTTACTGATACCCATACCGTTGTCGCTCACTTTGATGATGAAGGTTTGTTGGTTGGGTTGTACCTTACATGTTACTTTTACATAATCTTTGGTGTACTTGTTGGCATTGGTCAGCAAGTTACTTACTAATTTGGTGACTGCTTCGTTGTCGATGATGGCTGTGAAGTTTTCATCGGGGTATTCCACTTCCATTTTGGAGCCGTTGTGGGTGATGGAAGGTTCGAAACGTTCGCATACGGCTTTCAGCATCTGGCAGATGTTTTGACGGGCAAATTTTATCTTGATGCCTTCTTGTTCCACTTTGCGGAAGTCGAGCAATTGGTTTACCAAGAAAAGCAGTCGTTGGCTGTTACGGTCTATAATGTTCAAGTCGCTGCGTATAGCATCGGGGAATGTATTCGATGAACGCATGATTTTTTCCAACGGACCGATAATCAGTGAGACCGGTGTACGTATTTCGTGGGCTATGGTAGTAAAGAACTTGATTTTGGCTTCGTGCACTTCATGTTCCTTGGTAGCATTCAGTTCCTTGATTTCTTGTGAATGCTTCTTTTCCGAACGTTTCAGCAGGAACCGGAAGAAGAAAGTCAGTACCACTATGAATAATACTACATAAAGGAGTTTGGAATAGTTGTTCCAATAGAAAGGAGGGTTAATGTGTATTTCCAGACTTGTACCTTCGGCATTCCATACACCATCGTTGTTGGTGGCTTTTACTCGGAAGGTATAGCTGCCGGGAGGCAAATTGGTATAGGTAGCTTTATTTTGCGAACCTACATAGTTCCATTCTTTGTCAAATCCTTCGAGCATATAGGCAAATTGGTTTTTTTCGGGAGTACAGTAACTCAATGAAGCAAACGATAGGCTGATGGCATGATCTTTGTAGGAAAGATTCAGTTCTTTAGTCTGTGTCAATGATTTAGGAAGACGTTTGTCGCCTACCAATAATTCTTTGTTGAACAATTCAATATTGGTAATCACTACCGGTGGTACACTTTGATTGGTTTTGATGAGGTGTGGATAAAAGGCATTGAAACCATTGGCGGTACCCACGTAGATTTTTCCTGCCTTTGTCATCAGACCGGCATTGGGCAAGAACTGGTCACTCTGGAGCCCATCGCTCTTTGTAAATACCTGACATCCGTATTGATTGGGAATGTATCGAATGAGTCCTTTGCCTGTGGTCATCCATAAAACTCCTTGGTCTTCAATAATACAACAAATGTATTGACTGGGTATTTCTAATTTTATCCGCTCAAAGCGGTCGTTTTCCGATATGTATTTATGAAGTCCGTTTATAGTACCCAACCATAGTTCTCCACTACGGTCAATGAGAATACAATTACATTGGTCGTTAGCCAATTCACCTTCGGTGTTGGCATAGGTATAGTTTTTCCAAGTTTGGGTAGAGGGATTATATTTGTATACACCTGCTCCTTGTGTACAGAACCACATGTTTCCTTCAAAGTCTTGGTCAATGTCTATAATCATGGCATCGATGGCCTTTAATCGCGTAAAGTCATCCGTTTGGCGGTTATATAGATTGATGCCCGACATGGTTCCCATCCACAATCGGTTTTCCCGATCCTTGAATATGGAGTAACAGCTACTTCCGTCTATGGTGTTAGGCTGGTTATTGTATGAGATGTATTGTTTGAATTGTTTGTTTTTCAAATTCAAAACATTGAGGTTACCCGAATAGGTACCAATCCAAAGATTTCCTTCATCAATGCAGAGGGCATGTACGTTATGATAGGATAGGCTGTTTTTACTCTTGTTAGGCAGATAATGGGTGAATTGTTTTTTTTGAGGGAAAAAACAACTCAAGCCGCCATCGTCAGAAGCAATCCATATTTCACCGTCAGGACCTTCGCAGAACCGTCCGATTACCGAACCGCTTACCGAATTACGGTAGGTAGAAGGAGTATAGTTCTCAAATTGGTTGACGTGGGGAGATACATAGTTAACCCCTCCATAATATGTTCCTATCCATATTCCTCCTTCATGGTCTTTCAGGATAGGGTATACAAAGTTATTTGATAATGAATATGGGTTTGCATCGTCTTTGGTATGGAGTTGGTATTCTCCGGTAAGGGTGTTGAAATGGAGTAAACCGTCGTCCGAGCCAATCAGTAATTCTCCGGGCTTATATTCTGTAATGGTGTGGATGTGCATGGTTCCCTTTATTCCACTTTCAGGGTGAAGATAGACTTGTGTCTCTCCTGTATATTTGTCAATCTTCTGTAGGCCACTTTCCCAACTACCGAGCCATAAATTATGATGGCTGTCTTCAAGCATGACCAATGCGTATGAATTGTGCTTGGGATTTTTATATTTCAGGATGGTAGGTTCAAAACTGTCTTTTACTTTATTCAGTTTATACAGAGAATAATCACCCCAATTGCTGATAGCCCATATCTGGTTGTCACTATCAATGCAGATGGAAGCTACCATTTCATTGATGTCTGTAAATTTATAATGGATAAGTTTTTGTTTTTGGGGGTCGTATTTGAAGACTCCTTGTCCAAAGGTAGAGAACCACAGGTTGTTTTGTTTGTCTTCTACAATGTGTTGGATAGAAGATAGGATAGTTATACCATCATCGGTTTGTATCAGGAAAGGTTTCATCTTTTCTGTTTCGTAGCTGAAGGTATATAACCCTTTTCCTGTTCCTACCCACAATAGGTTATGGGTAGCATATAGTGTATAGATATATTCATTTACTCCTAAATTGTCTATTTTGAATGATTTGATATTTTTTCCGTCATAACGGTTCAAGCCTTCGTCCGTACCAAACCATATATAGCCGTACTTGTCTTGAACAATGGCACGGATTCCGTTGGAAGAAAGGCCGTTTTCAACAGTGAGATGTCGGAAACTGAATTCGTTGTTAATGGCAGCAGAGGCAGTAAATGCCGGCAATAAACATATTAATAAGAGGAGCAAGTATTTTTTCATGGTATTCATCTTTTTAGGATGAACAAAGATAAAGAGAATAATTAATCTATAAAAGCAAAGAGGTGTGTAAATACAAAAAAGGGAACATTCATCATAAATTTTAGGCACGGATTACACGGTTTGCACGGAAT
>CAZFDP010000192.1:0-4150 GCA_964518185.1 uncultured Phocaeicola sp.
CCGAATGTCCGGTTTATGTTTACTTAACCATCATTCAAAACTATCGGCTTTTTACACAAACTTTTAAAAAAGCAGCAATATCATTATAAATAAACAAAAAAGAGAAACATTCAAGTAAACTTGATGTTTCTCTTTCCTTTCTTCTTGCGGAGAGAGAGGGATTCGAACCCCCGGTACCTCTCAGTACAACGGTTTTCAAGACCGCCGCGATCGACCACTCTGCCATCTCTCCAAAGCCCCTTTACAGAAGCACTCTTTTTCAAAAGCGATGCAAAGGTAGGCATTATTTTTGAATCCACAAAAGATCAAGCTCTTTTTTTTGGCATTTTTTTATCACTTAAATTCACTTCGATAAAACTTGTTCGCATACCAAGTGCTCCAAAACAGGTGCATGAGCCACTTTTTTACCATCCACCCATACTTGAAGTCCCTTACCCAGATGGTAATGGTCGCCATGCTTATCCCATAATATGGTCAGGATATGTCCATGATACAATACATTGTCCAAACAGAACCAATCCCATTTACCTTCGGGAATCAAAGGATTCACATCAATGGTATTGTCCAATCGGGGACGTAATCCAATTAATCCCGTAATAATCAAATCGTTGAACGTAGAGTGATTATAATAGCGGGCACGTTCTTGGTCTCCCTTGAGCCAATAACCGGTCACTTCGTCCAAATATTCGCCTATATAGGGACGTCCACGATGATGCTGGGATTCCACATATAACTCCAACTGACGGAAGTAAACACTATCTGTCAATATGGTTTGTGGATAGTCATTCATAAAGTTGGCCATAGCCGTTAGTGTTTGCGATGTGGCAAAAGGCCAGATGGCACCATCCCATTCGCACTTCCCTACTCCATGGGTACGGAATTCGGGATGCCGGCGTTCGGCGGTTGTCAAGCCATAGGGTGCCGAGAATCCCTTTTCGTCGGTTATCTGTTTCCAAGCTTCTTCGTATTTCTTATCGACATCCGGCAGATTGAAATACCAAGGGATATATCCGATGGCTTCACGCACAGCCGCCAATGTATCCCCACGAAGGGTTTCGAAGAAGTCATGCTTTTCATTCCATAATTTATTATGCACCAAAACTTTCAACGTATCGGCCTTCTGTCCGTAATTCATGGCCATGGCTTCATCACCGGTCATCAAGCCCAACATCATCAATGCTTTGGCATTACCATACATATAACTATTGATGGTGGGGCGTGCATATTGTTTCTTACGTCCGCCACTGATGGATTCTTCCATACCATCTTGTACATCACCTTGCCAATAAAGGCCATTAGGTAATCGATGAGTGGTTTCCCATCGGAGATATTCTTGATGCAAATCTTCTTTCATGTCGAATAGGAATTCCTTGTCGGCATTCACCATATAACGGGCCATCAATGCATCCGGATTCCATGAACTGAACTTCATCATCTTTGCCATGGGTTTGCCCTCGTTTCCTCTATACCAGGTATGGATAATCTGATTCAAATAGTCTTGATTGTGCAACCAACGGCTTTCGTAAATGTGATGGCCTATGGCGCATGCAATGAGATTATACTTGTCGGCATACGAACGATTGACCAAGAATTCGGTCATTCCATATCCTACGGGAGTTTCCTTGATGTGCTTACGAAGAGTCCACCAGCGATAATAGAACATTTCTTCGAAGTTATGTTGTGGACATTCAAAGAGGGGTATGTTTTCTCTCATCCAATCAATCGATTGCGCATTGGGAATGGCTTGTACAATGTTCTCATCCTCCATGCCATTGAATTTTTCCACATAATGCTTAAAGTCGTCGAACTTCAAAACAGCTGCCTTGGCACCGACATCGGCAGACGAAGTCTTGAAATGGGCAATGCGATAGACGCATTCAGGCTCCTGTTCACCGGCCTTATCGAGCGTTCCATACCAGTCGGCAGGAGTATCAACGGTAGGATAAGTGCGCTGGGCACCTGTGCGGAACATCACCCGTTCGATGGCACTGACAGGCGCAAAGAACATTCGTTGGCCACATTTCTTTCCATCGATATAGACTTGTATCATACGGTTGGCCACCGAGAGTATGGCTTCTACATGATAGGTCTTACCGGCTTTATAGTCCATGTTTTTGCCATAGCGGGCACCCCCCTTGGTGCGCATCAGGCCTTCGTTGGTAAGTTCAATGCGTGAGCAGGCCACTCCATTCTCATCGAGAAACTCAATCTGCAACAGCCCTTTGTCGTTTTGCTCAGCCATCAGGTCAAAGGATACTTTCAACTCCTTGCTGGCAGGAATCTTGCGTTCAATGCGTGCATAGTCGAACAAATCCTTATCCTTCATCACCAACCATTTGCCATCAAGCGAAACGGGTGCCCATTGCAGGGAGTAAATGTTCCATTGGGTGAGTTCATTCAGATGGTGGTAGGCCGAGAAATCATCATCGGCATGTGCGGTTGCATGGAGTTGTACAGGCACAGGAATGTGCGACACCCACATATCTTCCTTATTCACACTATAACTTACCCACAAGTCACCATCGGGTGGAGTCCCATTGCCTTCCTGTATACCTCGAACATATTGAGGACCGAACGATTTATAGTTTCCTCCGTAACGCATGGGGGTAATTTCGCCATGCACCAAATTCAAGGTGGTGTATTCCAGCCCGTCCTTACTGAGGGAGATGGCAAGCGGCCAACGAAATTCCGAGGGATTGTATACAGTGGCGTATGTTCCGTCGCTCAAGCGTTGCCCCCAAATCTTGGCATTACTGTTCACAAATCCTTTGGCGCGTTCTACGGGTTGTTCCCAAGTGCGTCCGCCATCGGCACTGATGGATGTAAGTGCATGTTTCCAAAGGCTGGCAATGCGTCCGTCAGGCAAAGTATAGTCGCAATATGCTTTGTATTCCTTGTGAAGTGGGATGAGCGGGTCATTACGGTCGGCTTCTTCCACCCATTGCATCATGTATCTGGGATTGTCCAATATCTCCTGACAAGCCTTACGGAAGCCCTTGTCCTTACTACGGGTAAAATAGGGATAATCGGTGTTCTTTTCGTTGAAATCGTGATTGTAGTAGATGAAGTAGACAGGCCCCATGGTGCCATCCTTATGAATTTCCCTCACCACTCGTCCGATGCCATTTCCGTCGTTAGGATCATCTTTCTTGTCGAGGGCTATCCCATAGTTACCCATAGCCAACAAACGGTTGTCCTTCGACACATAGAATCCCACCCGCTGGTGCATAATGGCATCCAAATCCTTGGCTTTATCCGTGCGTCCCTCTTTGGTAAACCCATCAGGCACTCTATAGATGGGGAACAAAGTTTGGGGAACCGTCCAGTTATATCCATCTTCAGAAGTTACGAGGAAGGTTTGCGAAGGTGGCACGTGCTCGTCTTTGGGGTCGGACAAATAATGCATATAGAATTTGCCATTCCAATAAGCCAACATCGGTTGGTGGTTATACGTCCATCCGTAACCATTCTCGGGAGTGGGATATTCACGATTGGCACGCATCACCTGTATATTGTGCACCCCCACCACCGGCGACAACCGGCCATCATGATAAGTAGGGTTTGACAATTCCGTGCCTGTATAATGGATGCGGTCTTGCGCCACAAGCGGCAAGGCAAAACAAGACATCATTAAAGATAGTGTTTTCAGTCTGATTTTCATAGAGAATCGCATTATATGTTTAACAATGCAAAGATAAAGATTTTTTGGCAATTATCCAAGAAATATAGAAAACAAAGATCACATTTTTCTTGTTAACTTTGCAACATCAATTCAAAAACAAAAACAATAACATTATGGACAGAAAAATTATTCGTAAAAATGCAGATACTTTAATACGCATCATGAAAGTAGGTTACCAATACACATTGGCCAAGCTGCAGGAGCTCGCCACCATCGGCACCACCGAGCTCTGCATGGCACTATTGGTGCTGATTCAAGAAAACAAGGTAAAACAATTCTGTAGCAAGGAAGGGATAAGATACACATTAATTTGCTAAAACTTTCCAGCCAACATTCACCGCAAAAGTGGTTACGGTTACAGAAGTTACAGTTTTTTTTGCGCACCTATATCTCTCCTGAAGAATACTTGGACATGAATTATTATATTTATATATATAATATATATTATATATATAAATATAATGAAAT
>CAZFDP010000193.1:0-4141 GCA_964518185.1 uncultured Phocaeicola sp.
AAATTCAACTTATTCAAAAGCACGTGGCAAGAAAGAAAAAACCACTTCCCTTATTGGAGAAGATAACCATAACAGATGTAGCCGCCGAAGGAAAAGCTTTGGCGAAAGTGAATGATTTGGTCGTGTTTGTACCTTATGTGGTGCCGGGCGATGTAGTCGATTTGCAGGTTAAACGCAAGAAGAATAAATATGCTGAAGCTGTGGCTGTAAAGTTCCATGAATATTCATCGAAAAGAGCAGTACCTTTTTGTCAGCATTATGGAGTGTGTGGAGGTTGCAAATGGCAATGCTTGAGTTATGAAGACCAAATAAAGTACAAACAGAAGCAGGTGACTGATAACCTGACCCGCATCGGTAAGGTAGAACTTCCTGAAATATTACCCATATTAGGTTCCGAAAAGACCGAGTTCTATCGTAACAAGTTGGAGTTTACTTTCTCCGACAAGCGTTGGCTGACCGAAGAAGAGGTGAAGGCCGATGTGCAATACGACCAGATGAATGCCGTGGGATTCCATATCCCCGGAGCATTCGATAAAGTGCTGGCCATTGAGAAGTGCTGGTTGCAGGATGACATCAGCAATCAAATCCGCAATACCATCCGTGATTATGCCTACGAAAACGGATTGGCATTCTACAATATCCGCAATCACGAAGGCTTGCTCCGTAACCTCATGATTCGTACTTCGAGCACAGGCGAACTGATGGTGCTGTTGCAGGTCAGAGTATCTTGCGACAAGGATTTGAAGCAAACCAAGGAATTGTTGGCACATGTGGCCGACCGCTTCCCGCAAATCACTTCCTTATTATATGTAGTGAACAATAAGCAGAACGATACCATCAACGACCTCGATGTAGTAGTGTTCAAGGGTAACGACCATATTTTTGAAGAAATGGAAGGGCTTCGTTTCAAGGTAGGACCGAAGTCATTCTATCAGACCAATTCCGAACAGGCTTATAATTTATATAAGGTAGCACGCGATTTTGCCGGACTTACCGGTGATGAATTGGTATACGACCTTTATACCGGTACAGGAACCATTGCCAATTTCGTATCCCGCAAAGCCAAAAAGGTAATCGGCATCGAGTATGTACCCGAAGCCATCGAGGATGCCAAGGTGAATTCCGAAATCAACGGCATTACCAATACCTTGTTCTATGCCGGCGACATGAAGGACATGCTTACGCAAGAGTTCATCAACGAACACGGACGTCCCGATGTCATCATAACCGACCCACCACGTGCCGGTATGCATAACGATGTAATCGATGTGATTCTGTTTTCCGAACCCAAGCGTATTGTCTATGTAAGCTGTAACCCTGCTACACAGGCACGCGACCTCCAATTGCTCGATGCCAAGTACAAGGTAATAGCCGTTCAGCCGGTGGATATGTTCCCCCATACCCATCATGTAGAAAATGTAGTGTTGTTGGAAAAGAAAGAATAACCATGTCAAGAGGAAGAAATACAAACGGTCGACCTATAGCCCGCAAGGCACCCCGCTATACCGAATTCTTGGTAACAGAACCTGCCGAACTGATGGAATTCCTGATGCAGAAAATGTCGGGCATCAGCCGTAACAAGGTAAAAGCCTTGCTTACCAATCGTGTAGTACTGGTAAACAATACCATTACTACCCAATATAATTTCGAATTGAAGAAGGGCATGAAGGTGCAAATCAGTCGGGCAAAGAACAATCACGAGTTCAACAATCCGTTGCTGAAGTTGGTATACGAAGACCCTTATATCATTGTGGTAGAAAAGAAGGAGGGCGTGCTCTCTGTCAGTACCGAGCATGTCAAGGAACGTACCGTCCAGCATATCCTGAGCGAATATGTAAAACGTTCGCACAGGGGGAACCGTATCTTTGTAGTGCATCGGTTGGACCGCGAGACATCGGGCCTCATCATGTATGCCAAGGACGAGAAAACCCAACATACCCTTCGCGACAATTGGCAGGACATTGTTACCGACCGCCGCTATGTGGCAATCGTTTCCGGTGAGATGGAAAGAGATTACGGCACCATGGAATCCTGGCTTACCGACCAGAAATATTACGTCAGTTCCAGTCCTGTGGACGATGGCACCGGTCGTTATGCCGTAACTCACTATAAAACCATCAAGCGTGCCAATGGCTATTCGTTGGTGGAACTCGATTTGGAAACCGGCCGTAAGAATCAGATTCGTGTACACATGTCCGAGTTGGGACATCCTGTGATAGGGGATGAGCGTTACGGAAGCAAATGCAATCCCTTGGAAAGACTCGCTCTTCATGCCTTCAAACTCAGCTTCTACCATCCTGTAACCGGTGAGCACATGGAGTTCGAAACCCCATATCCATCCAATTTCAAGTCATTAATGCTTAAAAAAACTCCGAAACAATGATACTGAACGAAAGAGAAATCCGTAATGAACAAGTGTTGCGCATCGGTATGCAGATGATGACCGCTGCACGTACCGCTCCCAAGGGGAAAGGAATCGATATTATCGAAGTGGCTATGGTAACCGGTGAAGATCTGAAAGTGCTGTCCGACAAGATGATAGCCATGGCCGAAGAACTCGGTATGAAGTTCTTCCTCCGCGATGCCGACAATATCCTGAGTGCCGAATGTGTGGTGTTGATAGGAACTCGCGAACAGGCCCAAGGCTTGAATTGTGGCCATTGCGGATATACCGTTTGTGGTAACAGACCCGAAAGAGTACCTTGTGCCATCAATTCTGTGGATGTAGGCATTGCCATCGGTTCGGCATGTGCTACAGCTGCCGACCATCGGGTAGATACCCGCGTGATGTTCTCGGCCGGTCTTGCCGCCCAACGTTTGGATTGGCTCAAAGGATGCAAACAAGTATTTGCCATCCCCGTCAGTGCCTCTTCCAAGAATCCGTTCTTCGACCGCAAGCCTAAGGAACAGAAATGATGTTATAATAATTTAGGCACGGAAAATCCGTGCCTAAATTATTTATAACATAAACTTCTTCACCACATCAGCCACCCCATCTTCTTCATTCGATAGGGTGATGTAATCGGCTGCTTCCTTTACTACCTCTTGTGCATTAGCCATGGCTACACCCAAGCCTGCAAACTCTATCATCGACTTGTCATTGAATCCGTCGCCAATGGCAATCATTTCCTCGCGGATAGCCCCAATCTTTTTTAGTAATACCGCCAACGATTGCGCCTTATCTATTCCTTTGGGTACCAACTCCAAAAAGTAAGGTTCCGAACGATATACCCCCATACGGTTTTTCAGCACCTCGTACATTTCTTTTTCCAACACCATCAATCGTGAAGCTTCGCCCACTATCATGCATTTGGCAACGGGGAAGTCTACAGCTTCCAGGAAATTGTCCACCTTCTTGGTCTCCATAACATTCAGAATGGCTTCCTTCAGTACATACTCATCGTCGGGATGCTCGGTCACTACATATTTGTCCTTATACGTTACGATGGCAAAGTTGTTTTCCTTGGCGCATTTATATAAATAAGGTAACACCTCGGGGTCGAGCACGTTTTCGTACATCATTTCGCCCGTTTGCCAATTGATGATTTCTCCTCCGTTGTACGAAAGGATGTATCCTCCATACTTTTTCAGTTCCAATATCTCGGCGATGGGTACAATTCCGTAGGTGGGTCGTCCCGATGCCAATACTATTTTCACGCCCTTTTCCTGTGCTTCAATCAGTGTCCGGCGTGTATGTTCGGTCACCTGTTTTTGGGTGTTAGTCAGCGTGCCGTCCAAATCCAGTACCAAAAGTTTGTATTTCATATTCGATAGTTTACGATTGATTTTGCTACAAAGTAACGTAAAAATGCTGAAATAATCAATAGAAGACAAAATATAAGTTACCGATTTCACTCTTGCAACGGCATCTCAACTCATTCTGTTTCAGTGAAATGATGTGGCAAGAGGTCAAATTTTTCTTGCCACTCTTGCAACATAAAACACCAAAGCGTTGATGAACCGTTATCAAGGCTTTGGTGCTTTGTTATCAAAGCGTTGATAGCTGAATAAGAAACCGTCGAGTTCTTGGTGACAAACCGTCGAGTTCTTCCTTGTAAAACGCCGTTTTCTTCCTCGTAAAAAGCCTCTTTCTTGGTTGTAAAAAGCCTCATAAGTTTCGTTAACAATTCTGTCTATATTC
>CAZFDP010000194.1:0-4114 GCA_964518185.1 uncultured Phocaeicola sp.
GCTTCAAAACAAATGGCACTTCTTTTGGGGAAAGTGGTACCGTGCCATCCTGCAAAGCCTGTATGGAAATTGGCTGTATATACTTGTACACCTGGCTCTGTAGTATATACTTCTAATGTGCGGCCACTGATAGGCTCAACACACTTAGCTGCAAATGTCAATGCATCTTGTTCATGCTTATTCAAAACATAATTATGGTCATAGCCAGCTCCGAATTCCAATTGCTGGAACTTGTCGTTGATTCTGCATCCTACTGAATGAGGGGTACGGAAGTCCATGGGTGTACCTTCTACAGGAGCAATTTCACCGGTAGGGATAGATACATTGTCAATAGGAGTATAATAATCGGCATTGATGGTTACAATATTGTTGTCTATTGTGGCGGTCGGATTATCCAAACCAGACAAACTAAAGAAAGCATGGTGAGTGAGATTGACAAGTGTCTTCTTGTCGGTTGTGGCAGTGTAGTCAATGATGAATTCATTGTCATTGCTTAAAGTGTAAATGACGGTTATATCCAAATTGCCAGGGAAACCTTCTTCACCGTCGGCTGAAAGATAATGGAGCTTGACACTTTGAGCTGATATTTGTTCGGCATCCCAAACTCGTGCGTGATAACCGGTTGGTCCTCCATGAAGGGAATTGGGACCATTATTTACTGCTAATTGGTGTTCTTTTCCATCGAGTTCGAACTTACCGCCTGCAATACGGTTGCCATAACGTCCAATCAATGTACTGAGATATCCTTCAGGACTGTTGATAACATGGTCGATGCTGTCATGTCCTTGAATGACATTGGCATATTTGCCATTTTTGTCGGGCACCATCATTGCTAATACAGCACCACCATAATTGGTTATTGCCAATTCGGCACCATTTTCATTCTTAAGAATGAACAAATCTGTTTCTTTACCATTGATAACCTTCTGAAAATCGGCTCTTTTTAAGCCGCAGAGGTTTTCTCCGGTTTCAATTGTGCTTATCATGATAAAAATCTTTTTATATAGTATTCTTAAATCTATTGCAAATAAAAAGATTTTCTTTCTTATTTCCCAATTTTTTTTGAAGAAAAAATAGTTAGTGATGTTTTTTTTACTAAGAATGACGAATTTGTATCTCTTTTTACTTCCCTTGAATGAAGTGTGCCAACAGATCGGCTACGATGAAACTACTGCCTCCCACAAAAATTAGGTCATCGGGATGTGCTGATGCTTGTGTGGCTTGTACGGCACTTTTTACATCGGGGTAGGTGCATCCTTCCAGTCCTGCTTGTTGTGCCAACTGGTGTAACTGTTCTTCGGGCATGGCTCTTTTTACACTGGCTTTGGTAAAGTAATAGGTGGCATTGTGGGGGAGCATAGCCAATACGCTTCGAATGTCTTTATCGTTTACCATACCTATCACAATGTGAAGTTTACGGTAGGATTGCAAAGACAATTGTTCTACGATGTATTGCATTCCTCCTACGTTATGGCCAGTGTCGCATATCAGGGTGGGGGATTCGGATAGTTTCTGCCATCGGCCCATCAGTCCTGTAAGTTGGCATACATTGGCAAAACCTTGACGGATGTGCGTTTCGTTGATGGCATAACCGTTGTCCATTAAAACTTGGATGGATGTAAGCAGGGTAGCGGTGTTCTTCAGTTGGCAGAGGCCTCCCAGTTCGCCTTCCAACTCGTGGTAAACTTTTGTTTGGTAGATTCTTTTCCCTTCCTTATTTATATAGTTGTCTTGAATCCAACCTTTGTCTTCGGCAAAGTGGATGGGGGCTTGCACTTCACGTGCTTTTTGTTCGAATACCGGACGAGTTTCGCAATTGGCTTCGCCGATAACAACAGGTGTGCCTCGTTTGATAATTCCTGCTTTTTCTCCAGCTATCTTAGCCAATGTGTCGCCCAAAAACTGGACATGGTCAAAGCTAATATTAGTGATGATGCAGAGGTCGGGACGGATGATGTTTGTACAATCCAATCGTCCGCCAAGGCCCACTTCTATCACGGCTACATCAACTTTCTCTTCGGCAAAATAGTTGAATGCCATGGCTGTGGCCAATTCGAAGAAGGAGGGGTGAAGAGGCTCGAAGAAACTCTTTTCTTTGGCAACGAAATCGATGGCATATTGTTGGGAGACGGGTGTTCCGTTCACTCTGATACGTTCACGGAAGTCTACCAGATGTGGCGATGTGTAGAGTCCTACCTTATATCCGGCCGACTGGAGGATAGCGGCTAAAGTATGCGAGCAGGAACCTTTGCCGTTGGTTCCTGCCACATGTATGGTCTTGAATGTCTGGTGTGGATGTCCAAAATGGGCATCGAGTGCCAAGGTGTTTCCCAACCCTTCTTTGTAGGCATCTTTTCCAATGTGTTGGAAGAGAGGGGCACTATTGAACAAATATTCAAGGGTTTCTTCGTAGTTCATAATTTTGATTATTTATCACCGTACATACGTGCCCGCATTTCTTTGATGTGGTCACTGGTAATGTATTCGTCGTATTCCATCATCTTGTCAATAATTCCGTTTGGTGTTAACTCGATGATACGGTTGGCTACGGTCTGAATGAATTCATGGTCGTGTGATGCAAAGAGTACATTACCTTTGTATAACTTTAAATTATTGTTGAATGCTTGTATGGATTCCAAATCAAGGTGGTTGGTTGGTGTATCCAAGATCAAACAATTAGCGTTACGCAATTGCATACGGGCAATCATACAGCGCATCTTTTCTCCCCCTGAAAGCACATTAGCCTTTTTCAATACTTCTTCTCCACTGAAGAGCATACGTCCTAAAAAACTTTTCATGTATACTTCGTTCCCTTCTCCAAACTGACTGAGCCAATCTACCAGATTCAATTCATTTTCAAAGAATTTAGTATTGTCAAGTGGTAAATATGCAGTTGTAATGGTTACACCCCAACTAAACTTTCCGGCATGAGGCTTACGGTTTTCATTAATGATTTCGAAAAGGGCAGTCATGGCACGTGGGTCACGGCTTAAAAATACAATCTTGTCACCTTTCTCTACGTTGAAATTCACGTCGTTGAAGAGTAGTTCTCCGTCTTCGGTTTCAGCACGGAGGCCCGACACTTCAAGTATTTGGTTACCAGGTTCTCGTTCCATTGTAAAAATGATGCCTGGATATTTGCGTGATGAGGGCTGTATATCGTCTACATTCAACTTTTCAAGCATCTTCTTGCGGCTGGTTGTTTGTTTGCTCTTTGCTACATTAGCGCTGAAACGGCGGATAAACTCTTCCAGTTCCTTACGCTTTTCTTCGGCCTTAGCTTTTTGGTTTTGTGCTTGACGAAGAGCTAATTGGCTGGATTCATACCAGAAACTATAGTTACCTGCAAAAAGATTAACTTTACCAAAGTCAATGTCTACAGTGTGTGTACAAACAGAATCAAGGAAATGTCGGTCGTGACTCACAACAAGTACTGTATGTTCAAAGTTAGACAAATACTCTTCCAACCAGGTAACGGTTTCCATATCAAGGTCGTTTGTAGGTTCATCAAGAAGCAAGTTGTCCGGATTGCCGAACAAAGCTTGAGCTAACATTACACGTACCTTTTCTTTACCGCTTAACTCGCCCATCAATTTGTAATGCAAGTCTTCCTTAATGCCGAGTCCACTCAGTAGTGCGGCTGCGTCACTTTCTGCATTCCAACCGTCCAGCTCTGCAAACTTTTCTTCAAGTTCGGATACACGAATACCATCTTCGTCTGTAAAGTCGGTCTTTGCATAAAGTGCATCGCGTTCGTTCATGATATCCCATAAAATAGTATGTCCCATCAGTACAGTATTCAGAACTGTAAATTGGTCCCATTTGAAGTGGTCCTGGCTAAGTACGGAGAGGCGTTCTCCTGGGCCTAATGTCACACTACCTTTGGTTGGCTCCAATTCGCCCGAAATAGCTTTTAAAAATGTTGATTTTCCGGCACCGTTTGCACCGATAACTCCATATATGTTACCATTAGTGAACTTCATGTTCACATCCTTGTATAAAACTCTTTTACCAAACTGAATGGCTAAATTGGAAACTGTAATCATTCTCTTTATATCTTAATAATACGAATAATTTAAATTAAAATGCAAAGATAGGATTTTTTTGTGATATA
>CAZFDP010000195.1:0-4097 GCA_964518185.1 uncultured Phocaeicola sp.
TGAGCTAGCGAATCAAACCTATTTGCAGTTTCTTTTCGAAATGCGGATGCAAAGGTAGTCCTTTTTTTTAAAATGGCAAATTTATTCGCTTTGTTTTTGAGGCTGAGGTGCAGAAACTTGATTTTCTTGTTTCTTTATATACCTTTTATAATATGCGAGCAATAATGTGGTGCATGGTAATGCAATAATCATGCCGACTATTCCCATCAAGGCTCCCCATATTGAAAGGGAAAGTAAGATGATGGCAGGGTTTAATCCTGTGATTTTTCCCATTACTTTAGGAACGATGAATCCGTCCTGTATTATTTGTACAACCGCAAATACAATTAAAGCACAAACAAGTATCCACCAGAAGTTTTCTCCTGTATCGGCTGCTTTAAGTAAGGCCAAAAGGATGGTAGGAATGAAAGCTATCAGTTGTAAGTAGGGGACAAGGTTCAAGAAACCTATAAACAGTCCGAACCCGATGGCCAAGGGAAAGTCGATAATAATGAAGCCGATACAGAAAAGAATGCCAACTAAAAATGCAACTAAAGCCTGTCCGCGGAAATAACGGTTCATGCCTTCTTTTACATCGTTTACTACACGACCTACTTTTTCGCGATGCTTGATGGGAATTAGATTTATCCATCCGGATGCAATTGTTTCATAATCCAATAGAATGAAGAATGTATATAGCAGGATGATGAATGATGCGAATATGCCAACTATGATGTTGACGGACTGTGTGAGTATACTCCAAGCTTGCGGCAATATGCTTTGTAGAATGTTTGTTAGGTGCTTTTGGTCAAAAGACCTCTGGATTTCCATCATATCTATATGCTCTTTGATGAAGTTGGCTATAGTCCCAGGGATGGCGGCTTGCTTATTACCCTCTATAAAATAGGTGGTAAGCAGATTTTTCAACTTGGCAAATTCGTCTGCGATAGGTGGTATCAATAGTATGCACGCTAAAACAATAATCGATAATAATAGAATCATTACCACAAAGATGGCTAACGGACGACTCTTTAATCGTAATTTGTATTGGAAGAATGTAACAAATGGATAAATGAGGTATGCTATAAGCCAGGCTATTAAAAAAGGTAACAATACACCACTCAATAGATTCACCATATATAATATACCTATTATAATGGCTCCACTGATAATTCCTCGGATAAAACTGTCGAACGTAATTTTCTTTTCAAGCATAGCGGTTCTGAAAAAATGTTTATTATAAACGGTTTATCAAGTTCTATTGTTGCAAATATACGGTTTTCTTTTTACATTTGTCGCCGTAAATAGACGAAAACCACAAAATGGGAAGATTATATGTTGTACCTACTCCGGTAGGAAACTTGGAAGATATGACATTTCGGGCTATCCGGATCTTGAAGGAAGCCGACTTGATACTTGCCGAAGATACCCGTACATCGGGCATCCTCCTCAAACATTTTGAGATAAAGAAACCTATGGTATCTCATCATAAGTTCAATGAACATCAAACCGTTGAGGGTATTGTAAACCGTATAAAGGCAGGAGAAACCATTGCTTTGATATCTGATGCGGGTACTCCTGCTATATCCGACCCGGGATTTTTGGTGGTTCGTGAATGTGTCCGACATGGTATTGATGTACAATGCTTGCCTGGTGCAACGGCTTTTGTCCCGGCATTGGTTGCTTCAGGACTCCCGAATGATCGTTTTTGCTTTGAAGGCTTCCTGCCTCAGAAGAAAGGTCGGATGACGCGTCTTACCTCTTTGCAAGAAGAAAAAAGAACCATGATATTTTATGAATCACCTTATCGGTTGGTGAAGACGTTATCACAATTCATGGAGTTCTTTGGTTCAGAAAGACAGGTTGCGGTATGCCGTGAAATATCCAAGATTCACGAAGAATGCGTGAGGGGAACTTTGGCAGAAGTCGTGCAACATTTTTCGACAACAGAACCTAAAGGTGAAATTGTTGTTATATTGGAGGGAAAAGACAACTAAATAAACTTAATATTGAACAAATGAAAAGACTATTATTTGCAGTAGGATGTGTGCTCTTGTTGGCTTCATGTGGCAACAGAGCAAAAAATGAAGCCTTGAAGGCTCAGAATGATTCTTTATCGGTAGCTTTGGCTGAAAAGGATGCAGAAATGGAGGGAATCCTAAATGCGTTGAATGAAGTGCAAGAAGGTTTTCGATTGATTAACGAAGCCGAAAATCGGGTAGATTTGCAACGCGACAATGTGGAAGGCGCTTCGGGGGCACAGAAAATTAAGGAAGATATCCGTTTTATTAGTGAAAAGTTGCAGGCCAACCGTGAACAGATTGCCAAATTGGAAGAACAATTGAAGAATAGCCGTTATGCTTCTTCGCAATTAAAGAAAACTGTGGCAGGATTGAAGGCTGAGTTGGAAGCCCGTCAGCAACAAATAGCGACTTTACAAACCGAATTGGCAGCCAAGAATATTCGTATAGCCGAATTGGATGATGCGGTAGCCGGTTTGAGTAAGAATGTCAATGACTTGGTCGCAGAAAATGCGGCAAAGGCAGCTACAGTGGCCAGCCAAGATAAAGCGTTGAATACCGCATGGTTCGTATTTGGCACTAAATCGGAATTGAAAGACCAGAAAATTCTGACCCAAAAGTTCCTGCAGAAGAAACAGGTGTTGAAGGATAGTGACTTTAATAAGGACTACTTTACACAAATCGACATCCGTACGGATAAGGAAATCAAATTGTATTCAGAAGATGCCGAGGTGCTCACTACCCATCCTGCAGGTTCGTATGAATTGGTGAAGGATGCTAAAGAACAATTGACTTTGAAGATTACCAACCCCAATGAATTCTGGAGTGTATCGCGTTATTTGGTTATTCAAGTGAAGTAATCTTATATATTGATAAGATGTAATCGGTCGGTTGCTTAATCGGCCGATTTTTTTTGTCGTTGATTGTTCTACCCGAATGAGGAAAAATGGGAGAAACTTCTCCAAAAATATTTGTTATTATAGAAAAGAATGTATCTTTGCCTAAAATGACGATTTGTATGAAAGCGTATCCTAAATTTTTCAATACAGCCGGCCCCATTAAAACGGACCTTCATTACAATGTGAATCCGTTGAACCGCATTGATTTGGAAGAGATTGAACAATTGATTCTGCAACAGAAGTATTTCATCCTCCATGCTCCCCGTCAAACCGGAAAGACATCCAGTCTGCTGGCTCTTCGCGATTATCTGAATGAGCAGGGTGAATACATAGCAGTGTATGCCAATGTAGAGGCAGGGCAAGCCATGAGAAACAATGTGGAAGAAGTAGTGAAAGGGGTATGCCAACGTATCGCAAACGAGTTGAGACTGGTCTTAGGAAATTCGTTACCAAACGAAATCTACAAGCGTACAGAATCAGAAAGTTCGTCGAATGAGCTCATTACCAATTTCCTATCCAAGTTATCAGAAGCTTTCCCCCGTCCTTTAGTCTTGTTTATAGACGAGATTGATGCCTTGGTGGGCGATTCATTGGTCAGTGTCCTCCGTCAAATCCGTTCGGGATATGCAAACCGTCCGCAATATTTTCCCCAAACCATCATCCTTTGTGGGGTGCGCGATGTACGAGACTATCGTATCGTACTTTCCAATCAGGATATCATCACCGGAGGTTCAGCCTTTAATATCAAGGCAGTATCCATGCGGTTGGGTAACTTTTCCAAGGAAGAAATCCACGAACTCTATATGCAGCATACCGATGCTACGGGCCAAGAATTTGATGAAGCCTGTTTCCCGATGATTTGGGAAGCTACCGAAGGTCAGCCCTGGTTGGTGAATGCCTTGGGCTATGAAGTAACGATGAACATGCGCGAGAATCGTGACCGAAGCATCCGCATCATTCCCGAAATGATTTACAAGGCACAGGAACGCATAATCTACCGACGCGATACTCATATTGATATATTGATAGACAAACTTCGCGAAGACAGGGTACGTCGTGTTATCGGCCCGATGCTTGCAGGAGAAACGGATGCAGAAGACAGTCTTATACCACAGGATGATGTGCAATATGTCATCGATTTGGGACTGGTAACCTCCGACAAACCACGGCGAATATCAAACGCTATATATAGAGAAAT
>CAZFDP010000196.1:0-1729 GCA_964518185.1 uncultured Phocaeicola sp.
TCGAAAAATTATTCTTTCACAAGCGAAAAGAATGGGAACACGAACAAGAGTATAGACTTATTAAATACTGTCCAAATCTAAAAAAAGAGGAATATTTGGATTATGGGGAAGCCTTAAAATTTATCATATTGAATTCTGTAATTGAGAGTGTTGATGGTGTTAAGTTCAAAGAGATGGTAGGAAAATTAAGTGAGTATGCCCCACAAACTCCAATACTGGTATATGGAAATGGATTGTTTGATTATTCTCTGATTGATATAAATCACACAGAAACAATCTGGGCTTCTTCCAATGGATATGATATTCTCATTCCTGGAGAGAATTGCGAGATAGATGTTTGACGTTTCATAAAAAGAAATAATATGAGTTCAATATTAAAAATATTAGTAGATATTCAATGCATTGTCTATTGTGATTTTGTAGAAATAGGTGAAGCTAATCCTTATTCCTTATTTAAGATGGAACTGCGCAAAGGCACCTATATTATCGACTTTAGAAAAGATGACATTAGTCTGAAATCAATCAAATATAAGATTGAATCTGATGATGAGGATTATCTATTAGAGGAATCCTTAGCAAATATCTATACAAAAGAGAAGGAAACAAAAAGAAGGAAGGAGATTTCCAAAAAGGAAGTTATATGGATTAATGTTGGGGATAATTGGAGAATTATGTCTGTAGATGATTCCATTCTCAATTCCGTGACAGGGGAGTCTTGGATAGACCTTCCTAGCAATTACAATTTATTACCAATGGGGCAACATCGTGATTCTGACATTGACGCATGCGGTTATATCCCGTTCAACATTGGTGGAACATTAAAGAAAGATGACTTGACAGGTTTCTTTATATCAGGAGGAAAATGGGGTTGCTTGGACAAATCTGGTAAGGTCGTCATACAATCAATATATAGTGACAAGGTGTTCTTCTACAATGACCAAGTTACAAGTACATATAACAATCGTATATTTAGTGGAGTCATTAATCAATACGGGGAAAAGTCATTTACCGAATTTGAACACGTGTTTCCTATAGATGAGGTTGCGGGCTATTATGATGTCTCAAAACAAAAGAAACATGGGATAATTAATAAAATTGGAGAAACCATTATTCCTTTAAATTATTCAAAATTAGGGCATCATACGAGCAAGGCAATCTGGGCACAAGATTCATTGTCAAAGAAATGGGGATTAATGAGATTTGATGCGACTATTGTATTACCTTTTATTTATGATGATGTCAATCAGGCAGACGATGGCTTCTTTGTGTGCAAAAACGAGAGATGGGGAACTGTGGACCTTGAAGGAAGAGTAATTGTAGATACAAAATATCGAATAGTAGCAAAGGTATCAAAAAGTTATTATAATCCCAATAATCCATCAGCATATGAGGATTTAGATTATTTGTACAACAATTACTCTATTGTTGTTCTTGGTAATGATTATGAAGGTTACAAATATGGTATTGTTGATACGCACTTTGCTAAACACTTCAGTTCTATTGCATTTAAGGAAATTATTCCATGTAAATATGATGCCATATATTCAACTTACGGCAAGCATTATTCAGATGATGATTTGGTTGAAGCAGCAACAAGTCAATTGGGTTGTCCCGATGGTTATTTCGAAATCACAGATGTATATTTCATCATAAAACGAGAGCACATGCAATGTGATAGATATGATGATAATGGCAACATTACATACTCGTTTATTTGTGATGAATTTAA
>CAZFDP010000196.1:1829-4096 GCA_964518185.1 uncultured Phocaeicola sp.
AATTTTATTCAGTTATAAATGTGACAAAATCATTGAATTTGGTATCTTGTATTGTGGAGAATACTTTGCTATTGTAGAAATCGAGAATTATAGAAAGCTATACATTATTGAAGATTCTAAAATAGTATATGAATCTGATTATTTGAAAGAAATACATTCTTCATATAGTCAACTTGCACTTTCTGAAAGATTAGACTTTGAGAAATATCTAAATTTAGAAGAAATATCTAATGATTATTTTATTGCAAGATTAACCACTGATAAATGGCAGATATTAAAGTACGATTATTTCACTAGTGAAAGTTACGGAGTAGGAATTTTTAAATCTCCAGAATTTGATTTTATTAGGGTTATAGATGAGAATAGAGTGGAAATTCATTTATATCACAATGGGCGTACACTATATAATACAATGTCCATATTGTGTTGGGACAACATGCGACCTGATTGCATACGATGGAAAGTGTCACCTTATGAGGAACGAAATTGCAATTGGGTAGCTGTGTATGATTTTGATAAAGATAAAGAAGGAATCGTAATAGAAGAACACGATAAATTGTCAGAAACAGAAAACCCTGTATATGGAGGCTATGACATTGTTGGAAAAGTCTCTGAGGAAATAATCATTCCATTTAAATGGGATTATGCAAGAGTCTTTTATAGCGAGCAAAATCCAATAATAGTTGTCGGGAATTATACAGGTAAAGAAGTCGGAAATTTCTTAGGTGCTGCTAATGAAATAAAGTGTGCTATCTTGGATACAAATCAACGTCCTTTAAGCAGTTTCATATTTGACAGAGTGTCTGTTGGTTGGACTTGCCAAGATTTGCGTTTCCATATAGGAAATTTTGGTGCCGATGTAAATCTTGCAAAAGATGAATTTATCTATGCTGTTCCTTTTTTGAATTATGACTCATGTGATAAAGAAGGACATCACCTATGGGGAACTCCCTTTAAGAATGTGAGATGTTTTATTGATACCGAAACGACAGGTTTACCAATAAACAACAATCTGCCATATACAGAATCGGATAATTGGCCTCATCTTGTCCAAGTTGCATTAATTATTGAAGATGACAACTATGGAGTATTGGCAAAACGGAATATGATTTTGAAACCGGATGGGTATTCCATACCAGAATCATCCGCAAGAATACATGGAATATCCAATGCCCAAGCTGTCAAAGAAGGAGAAGATAGAAAACAAGTTATAGGTTTCTTAGATCAGGTTTTAGGTAATTCTGACATCATTATAGGACATAATGTTTCCTTCGACTTAAATGTGGTTAAAGCTGAAATAATTAGAGTTAAAGGGGAAGAAAATGCATTGTTCACTAAAAAGAATCACAATGTAGTTGACACGATGAAAATGGGTGTGAATATATGCAAAATACCTAATTTGTCATTCCATTCACGTATGAGTCAGCCATATAAATATCCCAAATTGGATGAACTCTACTACAAATTGTTCAATAAGCACTTTGACAACCAACATGATGCTATGGCGGATATTCAGGCAACACATGATTGTTATTACGAACTTAAACGGAAATTAGAATGATAAGAATGTATGACATAAATGAAGACATTTTGGTAGTAAGGAAGTCTGAGTATAAGAATAACAATATCGGTGATGAGTATTTCGTTGTCCCTAAAGAAGAGTGGTATTGTGAAGATAATGGGCTAAAAAGTTTTCATCTATTCCTCACCAAGGTTGATGGAAACAGAATATCCTTGTTCTTGACAAGTGAAGGGAATCCTGTTATTTTTAGAGAACTACCCTTATCACAACGAAGTGATTATATTGAAATCTAAACACTTTGAAATTGGAAGAAAGATTAAGTTATGACCCACCTCGAGCTACAACAATGCCTACTCCGCGAGTACCCACAAGAAGATACTCGCTGCGAATGGAAAAAAATTAAGAATCTGAAGAACTCGTTCTGGGGGAACGAGAAGGATGATGCGATCTCCTACGTATCAGCTACCGCCAACATGGAGGGAGAATATCTTGTGATAGGTGTGCATGATAACACTTGTCGTTATTTCTGCGTATATTGTTATGCAATATGAGCAAGGTACTAGTTCTGAAAAAACAAGGAAAAACATAGTGATAATTCCGAAAGTATAATTGATTAAATTTATGGCACTTGCAATAAACATAAACGACCTGCTGAACAAGCAGAAGATAGAATCCAATCGAATAGAGTTCAAGAAGGGTTGGAATCCGGCGAGCATATACCACAGCGTATGTGCGTTCGCAAATG
>CAZFDP010000197.1:0-4085 GCA_964518185.1 uncultured Phocaeicola sp.
CGAAATTAATAAAATGTTTAAATCCCTATAAAGGGATTAACTTTTTAAGCAAATTATTTCTTTATATAGTAAAAAGGTTGTATCTTTACATGATTTTTATTGAATCGGAAAGAAGTTAAATTAATTATTGTTTAAATGCAAGAACAAGACAGAATAATCAAAATCAACATCGAGGAGGAAATGAAGTCGTCGTATATCGACTACTCCATGTCGGTTATCGTGGCGCGCGCCCTTCCGGATGTAAGAGACGGGCTCAAGCCGGTACATCGTCGTATCCTCTATGGTATGATGGAATTAGGTAACACCTCAGATAAAGCTTACAAGAAATCAGCGAGAATCGTAGGTGAGGTATTGGGTAAATATCACCCTCATGGAGACTCGTCCGTATATGGCGCACTTGTGCGTATGGCCCAAGACTGGGCTATGAGATATCCGTTAGTTGACGGACAAGGTAACTTCGGTTCTGTAGATGGCGACAGTGCAGCTGCCATGCGTTACACTGAAGCACGTCTTAAAAAGGTGGGAGAGGACTTGATGCAGGATCTCTATAAAGAAACTGTAGACTTTACCAATAACTTTGATGATACATTGCAGGAACCTTCTGTTATGCCGACCCGCATTCCCAATTTGCTGGTAAACGGTGCATCGGGTATTGCCGTGGGTATGGCTACCAATATGCCTACACACAATTTGGGCGAAGTGATTGACGCTTGTGTAGCCTATATCGACAATAATGACATCGATACGGATGGACTTATGCAGTATGTTAAGGCTCCCGATTTCCCAACAGGAGGATATATATATGGTATAAGTGGTGTACGTGAAGCCTATGAAACAGGACGTGGTCGCGTTATCATCCGTGCTAAAGCCGAAATAGAATCGCACCCTACACACGACAAGATTGTGGTGAACGAAATTCCATACAACGTAAACAAGCGTGAACTCATAGAACACATTGCTTCGCTGGTGAACGAAAAGAAGATAGACGGAATTTCGTATGTAAACGACGAATCCGACCGCGATGGTATGCGTATCGTCATCGATGTGAAGCGCGATGCTAATGCAGGTGTGGTACTCAACAAACTGTTTAAAATGACAGCTCTGCAAAGCTCGTTCAGTGTAAACAACATCGCACTCGTAAAAGGACGTCCCAAATGTTTAACCCTTAAGGAAATGATTCAGTGCTTCGTAGACCATAGACACGAAGTGGTTATACGCCGTACCCAATACGAACTCCGCAAAGCTAAGGAACGTGCACACATCCTCGAAGGCTTGATTATTGCTTCAGACAATATCGATGAAGTGGTACGTATTATCCGTGCAGCCAAGACACCGAACGAAGCCATTCAAAATCTTATGGCACGCTTCGAGCTCTCCGAAATTCAAGCACGTGCTATTGTAGAAATGCGTTTGCGTCAACTCACAGGTTTGATGCAAGATCAACTCCATGCTGAATATGAGGAATTGATGAAACAAATAGCATATTTGGAAGAAATCTTGGTAAACGATGAACTCTGCAAGAAAGTTATCAAAGACGAACTCATCGAAGTAAAGGATAAATACGGTGACCCACGTCGTTCTGAAATAGTCTATGCATCTGAGGAGTTCAATCCTGAAGATTTTTATGCTGATGACCAAGTGGTTATCACCATTTCACACATGGGATACATAAAACGTACGCCATTGGCCGATTTCCGCACACAAAATAGAGGTGGGGTAGGTTCAAAGGGTAGCGAAACACGTGATGAAGACTTTGTTGAACACATCTATCCGGCCACAATGCATAATACTTTGATGTTCTTTACTCAAAAAGGTAAATGCTATTGGTTAAAAGTGTACGAAATACCTGAAGGTACAAAGATATCAAAGGGACGTGCCATCCAAAATCTACTTAATATAGAACCTGGTGATGTAGTAACCGCATACTTACGTGTGAAGAACTTGAATGATAAAGACTTCATCAACAGCCACTACGTAGTGTTCTGTACTAAGAACGGAGTTATCAAGAAAACATCACTCGAACAGTATTCACGTCCTCGTCAAAATGGTGTAAATGCCATCACTATCCGCGAAGACGATCGTGTAATCGAAGTACGTATGACCAATGGTGATAACGAAATTATCATGGCTAATCGTAATGGTCGTGCTATTCGTTTCCACGAAAATACAGTTCGTTGTATGGGTCGTACCGCTACTGGTGTACGTGGTATGACACTCGATGAAGACGGTTGCGATGAAGTAATAGGCATGATATGCATCAAGGATCCTGAAACAGAATCTATCATGGTAGTATCTGAACAAGGATATGGAAAACGTTCTGAAATAGAAGATTACCGTAAAACAAATCGTGGTGCTAAAGGTGTAAAGACCTTAAATATTACCGACAAAACAGGTAAACTTATCGCCATTAAATCGGTAACTGACGAAAACGACTTGATGATTATCAATAAGTCGGGTATCACAATCCGCTTAAAAGTAGCCGATGTACGTATCATGGGACGAGCTACACAAGGGGTACGCCTCATTAATCTTGAAAAACGTAACGACCATATCGGTTCAGTCTGTAAAGTTATGACTGAAAATGAGGAAGAAGAAATAGCGGAAACAATCATCGATACCGAAGAGGGTATAGTAACCATAGAACCGATGGAAGATACTGATTTAAAGAATGATGAAGATAATCTGAATGAAAAATAAACGTTGATTAATAACAATTAAATCCACAAAATTATGAAGAAAGTATTATTTGCAGTGGCTTTAATGTTCGGAGCTTTAACAGTTTCGGCACAACAAAGTGTTGTAAAAGAAGCCAAGTCAAAAAAAGGTAATCCAGTAGAAGCTGCTAAAATCATCGAAGCTGCATTGACTAATCCTGAAACAGCCAATGATCCAAATACATGGAAATTGGCAGGAGATTTCCAAAAGGCTATCTATGATGCTGAAAATGAAAAAATGTATTTGTCTGCTGTAGACAAGTCTAAAGTTGCTGACACTACCAAAATGTATAACAGTTTGGCTAAATTGTTTGAGTATTATTTGAAATGTGATGAAGTAGAACAAGCTCAAGTTGCAAGCGGTGCTTTAAAGAAAGCAAAATTGAGAAAGAAAAATGCAGACGCCTTAAAAGCTGTACGTATGAATTTGGCAGCTGGCGGTGGTGACGCATACAATAATGGTGATTACAAATCTGCTCTCAAGTTATTTGGTTTGTTTGCAGATGTAGCTAAGGCTCCAATGTTTGCTAATGACCCAACAGTAAGCGCTGACACTTTAACTTCATTGTATGCTGCTTACGCTTCTTTGGCTGCTAATATGTTGGAAGACAAAGAAAACGTTATCAAATATGGTACCATCGGTAAAGAACATAAAGAAGAAGGCTACCGTTCATTAATGTGTATGGCAGAAGTTTATGCTGGCGATACAATCAAGTGGTTGGAAGTAATCAAAGAAGGTGCTGAAAAATTCCCTGCTCAAAATTATTTCGTCGGTAATTTGATGGATTATTATATGAATAAGGGTATGGTTGAAGAAGGTTTAGCTCAAATCAATCAATTGCTTGCCGCTAAGGAAGATCCTTATTATTTGTATATCAAAGGTGTACTTTTGAACGAAAAGAAGCAATACGATGAAGTAATGGCTGTTTGTGACAAGATTATCGCTATTGGTGGTGACTTGGCTGCAGAAGCATATACTTTGAAAGGTGGTTGCTACTTCTGGCAAGGTCAAGCAATTGTAGAAGAAAACTCTACTTTGCAGATTGACGATCCCAAGTATAATACCAACGAAGCTAAGATTAAGGAATTGTTCGAGCAAGCTAAACCTCTTTATGAAAAGGCTAAAGAATTAGAACCTGATAACAAGAGTTTGTGGGGACAGATTCTGTTAACTATTTATTGGAAATTGAATAGTCCTGAGTACAGCAATCTTGAAAAGGAATTGGGATATTAATTAAACTTTAATCTCTCTATACAAATAAAGCTCTGGGGTTTTCCCAGAGCTTTATTTGTATACAACGTCCTAATTTATGACTATATTATATTTAATAATACACATCATACAGTTAATACAACTAATTGTTATATAAG
>CAZFDP010000198.1:0-4067 GCA_964518185.1 uncultured Phocaeicola sp.
TGAACGGCTTTGCGAAGTCGGCTAAATGAAAGAAAAATGAAAAAGACAATTGTAGACCTCTTTGAAGAGTCGGTAAGACTTTATCCCAACAATACATTCTTGTTGGAGAAGACAAAAAAAGTATTCGAACCTACTACTTATACACAAGTAAAGGAAAAAGTATATCAATTGGGTGCCGGACTCCAGGCGTTGGGCGTGAAGAAAGGCGACAATATGGCGCTGTTAAGCGAAGGACGTAATTGGTGGATTATAGGCGAACTGGCCATGTTCTATGCCGGTGCTCTTAATGTACCCCTCTCCATCAAACTCGAAGAGAGCAACGACCTGCTGTTCCGCCTCATTCATGGCGATGTAAAGTTCATCATGGTATCGGGCACACAGCTCAAGAAGATTCGCCTCATCAAGGAGCAGTTGCCCGAAGTGAAGAAAATCATTATTTTCGATGCACAGGACCATTACGAAGAAGGCGAAATCTTTATAGAAGACGTAGTGAAGATGGGAGAGGAGTTCCTGAAGGAACATACACTCGAAGAATTCCTGAGCGTGGCTAAATCCATTCAGTACGATGATGTTGCTACCATTACCTACACCAGTGGTACTACAGCCGACCCGAAAGGGGTAGTGCTTACCCACCGTAACTATACGGCAAACGTGGAGCAATCGCTCACATTGGTAAACATTGACCAAAGTTGGCGCACACTCATCATCCTTCCGCTCGACCACTGCTTCGCACACGTGGTGGGATTCTACATCATGATGTCGCGTGGGGCTACCGTAGCTACCGTACAGGTGGGACGCACTCCGTTGGAAACACTGAAGAACATTCCATTGAACATCAAGGAAGTGAAGCCTCACTTCATCCTCAGTGTACCGGCATTGGCCAAGACTTTCAAGAAGAATGTAGAGAACGGCATCCGTGCCAAGGGCGAAACTACCGTAAAGCTCTTTAACTTCGGTATGAAGTTGCGTCAGGTATATTATGGCGACAGTAATCTCGACTTCAAGGGATGGCGTTATCTGCTTAAACCGTTGGTTGCCCTGTTCGATAAGATTATCTTCTCGAAGGTGCGCGAAAACTTCGGTGGCGAACTGAAATTCTTCATCGGTGGTGGTGCCTTGCTGGACAAGAACTTGCAGAAGTTCTACGTGGGAATCGGTATACCGATGTATCAAGGTTACGGACTTTCCGAGGCTACTCCTGTACTTTCATCGAACGGTCCTGAAAAGTATCGCTTTGGCTCGAGCGGTAAGTTGGTGAAGCCCATCGAACTGAAGATTTGCGATAGCGACGGAAATATGCTGCCCGTAGGCGAGCAAGGGGAAATTGTGGTGAAGGGCGAGAACGTGATGGCCGGATACTGGAAGAACCCCGAAGCAACCGCCGAAACCGTAAAGGACGGATGGCTCTATACAGGCGACTTGGGTTATATGTCGCACGAAGGTTTGCTTTATGTAAAGGGACGCTTCAAGAGCTTGCTTATCAGTAGTGATGGCGAAAAATATAGTCCGGAAAGTATTGAAGAAGCATTGGTAGGACAATCCAAGTACATTGACCAAGTGATGCTGTACAACAACCAGTCGCCTTATACCATCGCCTTGATAGTACCCAATAAGGACAATCTGAAGCGCAAAGGTTATGATTTGGCTACAGAAGAAGGTCGTAAGGATGCATTGAAGAAGTTGGAAAAGGAACTGAACAAATACAAGAAGGGTGGTGTTTTTGAAGGTATGTTCCCCGAACGCTGGTTGCCAAGTACCTTTGGCGTGTTGGCCGAACCGTTTACCGAACAGAACCAGATGATTAACAGTACCATGAAGATGGTGCGCGGAAAGATTGAAAAGGCATACGCTTCACGCATAGATTTCTTGTTTACCCCCGAGGGCAAGCAGCTGATGAACCAAGAAAATTTGGATGCATTGAAATAAATTATAGGTGTTTGAAACGACTCGAATATTAACAATTCGGCATGATTCATTGTTATTCATATATAAATATTTGATTGTTTAAGAATTATTACTACATTTGTAGCCATTATTTAAACAGAAAAGAATTATGAAAGAATTATGTAAATTGGTATTATGGGCAATGCTGTTGCCATTGGCATTTACAGCCTGTTCGGGAGAGGATGATGATAATGGAGGCAAAACACCTATCATCAACCAACCGACTACAGAAGAACCGAAGGATACAACTACCACTACACCCGAGGTGAAATACTATACCAATGAAAACTATTATGCAGGCTTCTTTGCCTTTAACGTAATAAGCGATGTGTATTTGTGGAATGAAGAAATAAAAGCCTCCCTCTCCAACTGGAAGATGGACGAAGACCCCATCAAGAAAGTGGATGCCCTCAGATACAAGGAAAATGGAGAGTATGTAGACAAGTGGACACAACTCACCAATAACTATGAAGCTTTCATTGGTGGGGTGGATGGTGTTCCCACCACTACTTATGGATATGATTTCCAACTTTATTATAAGGACAATACCCGTACTACATTGGTAGCCGTCATTACGTATGTATATCCTGACAGCCCTGCAAGCAAAGCAGGCTTGCACCGTGGCGATGCTATCTTTACGGTGAACGGAAAGGACATTACTATTGATAATTATGCCGAATTGCTTTTCTATACTTCATCGGGAACATTTGCCATTCTGAACGATAAGGGTGATGCATTGGAAAACATTACCATGACCGCTATAAATATGTACGAAAATCCGGTATTGATGACCAAGGTGTTTGATTGCGGCGGTAAGAAAGTAGGGTATTTGGTCTATTTGAGCTTTACACTCGACTCTTGTGAAGACTTGATTAAGGCTGCAAAATCCTTTAAGGAACAAGGAGTTACAGAACTTATCCTCGACCTTCGCTATAACGGTGGCGGGTATGTGATTACCGAAAACGTATTGGCTTCGATGTTGGCTCCGCAAGAAGCAGTAGCCAACAAGGAGGTATTCCAAACCGAAGTGTATAACAAGTCTTACATGGAAGCTTATAAGAAAGAAGGTGTAGACTTGAATACCTACTTTGAAACCGAATATAAATTTGAACACAATAAAAAGGAATATTCCTTTTCTACCAAGGATGCTAATATAGGTCTGAACAAAATCTATGCGTTGGTGGCCAGTGGTAGTGCATCAGCATCCGAATCGGTATTGGTAGGATTGTTGCCTTATATGGACATTGAAATCATCGGTGAACAGACTCATGGCAAGTATTGTACCGGTTGGATACTTTCGGCTACTGACTGGTTTGAATTAAATAAGGATTTCTTCAAGGAAGGGGCTGATTATGATGAATATCAAAAGTGGGATACTTACGCCAAGAACTGGGGTATTTATGTCATGGTAAGTCGTTATGCTGATAAAAACGGAAATTGTCCTTGTATGCCTGACGGATTTACTCCCAACAAAGAGGTGGAGGACAATCCGGAAGAACCTTACGATTTAGGCGATGACCGTGAAGCACTTCTACGCGAAGCTTTGACAAAAGCGGGATATACCAACTTTACAGCAAAAGAAGGTACCGAAGCGCGTTCTGCACGCTCATCCTTTGGTAAGCAGATACAAACTGTCTCTCGTAATCCATTGGATGGAAAACGTATAATCTTGGGACACCCTCAAAAATCGTATCAGTTGCAAAGACCGCAATAATAAAAGAGGCTGTGCTTAAAAAATAGTGGATGTGTATTTTGTACATCCACTATTTTTTATCTCCCGTAAAGCTTGTCTATCAAGTCGTTACGTCCTATCCGCTTGAGTTCTTGAATGATGGAACGTCGTTCTTCGGGCTTGTACCAGAAGAAGAACATGCGTTGGGCTAATTTTTCCCGTTGTGTCTTGGCTGAAAAGATGGGCTGTAGAGTATATGGATGATATCCTGTATGCCAAGCTTCGGTAGCTACGGTCATGGGAGTAGGAGTAAAGTCCTGTACTTGCTCTAAATGGAAATCGAGCCGTTTGGTGATGACCGCCAATTCGGCCATATCTTCTTCCGTACATCCCGGGTGACTACTGATAAAATAGGGAATGATTTGTTGTTTTAAATTCAGTTCTCCATTTA
>CAZFDP010000199.1:0-4051 GCA_964518185.1 uncultured Phocaeicola sp.
TTGAAAATATTACAAGAGACTTGAAGAATTTTAACAAGTCTCATTAATGTCTACTATTGTAGATGGTGGCTCAAGGTTTTTTTGAATCGCGAAGGTGTTTTATACCATAAAATGTCTACTGTTGTAGATTAAGCCTTTGCAGTTCTCATTGCTAACTCAGGTGTTTTATACCATAAAATGTCTACTGTTGTAGATAATGGCAGCGGCAAAAGTTCCATCCTTGAAGGTGTTTTATACCATAAAATGTCTACTGTTGTAGATTAAGCCTTTGCAGTTCTCATTGCTAACTCAGGTGTTTTATACCATAAAATGTCTACTGTTGTAGATGTCGCAAGGGATGGAAACATTGGAGGGAAAGGTGTTTTATACCATAAAATGTCTACTGTTGTAGATAATAAAAAAAAGGGAAGAAGTTGTAGATAGGTGTTTTATACCATAAAATGTCTACTGTTGTAGATAAATCCTACACTTGCTAACATCATCGGAGACGGTGTTTTATACCATAAAATGTCTACTGTTGTAGATACAAGCTCAGCCGCAAATTATTCGGGTTTGGGTGTTTTATACCATAAAATGTCTACTGTTGTAGATACATCTTCTACAACTTGCAGACTTTTAATCTTTTATGCGGTTGTTTTAGAATAAAAAACAACCATAAAAGGTAGGTTTACACCTCTTTTTTCTATTTTTAAATTTTAAATTAGTAACTTTAAACCCATTATTTATGATTAGAGCCGTTTGTTTTGACAAAAATTCATTCAAGGCAGATACCATTAAACGCATCTGCGCTGAAACGATGGGTAGACTGGGAGGCTTCCTGACAGACCCGTCAATGGTTAATTGTATAGAATCATTCCCAGATGGGACAATCTATTTTTCCTATACCGGGCAAATGGTTCCAAAGACAGTATATAACTGCCACGATGATGTTAACCTGTTTATCCAGGCCAACAGTGGTTTTGGTTTAATTAGTAGAAAATAAAGATTTGAATCATGCACTCGCCTATAGATGATGGACATAAGAACGCAGCAGCTACTTTTGTGAGGAATATCATGCCTTCACATGAAGTATGGTGTGAACCTTATTTCCAGATGGGGGAGGTATTTTTCAAGAAAAAACCGTCTAAGAAAGAAATCATCAATGATAAGGACAATAATATTGTCAACTTTTATTTGATGTTGCGAAGCAGATGGGAACAGCTCTATTTTTTGATGGAAGGTACACTACATTGTGATTTCCTTTCACAGTTGGCTGAAAAGGTATTGGAGGATGAATCAAATGAAGACCTTTACAGAGCATGGGCTTTCTGGTTGAAATGTAACAAAGCTTTTGTCACGCCTGAAAAATGGTCATTGGACGATATTCTTCCCGTTAGCAATTCAACACAATCTGAGATACAGAAGAAAGTAATGAAACATCTCTCTGACAGATTGGCTAATGCCTATATCTCCAATCGGGAACCATTGGAGGTTATACTTGAAGCGGACGGTGAGAATACATTATTCTACATGTGCCCGAGAAACAGAAAAGAACTGAAAGCTCTTGAATCTATTTGGAAAGATATCAATGGAAAAATAATCCTTCAAACACCGGAAGAAAGTCTGATGAAGAAGATGATGAAAACATTGGATATATACACAGATGATGATTGCCGGCCATTAGGCTTATATACCAATTTCAAAAGACAACATTCTCTGTTTGATGAATAAATGTCTACTATTGTAGATTAAAATCAGAAGTTGATTATTGGCCCAAGAGGTGTTATTTAGCCCATAAATGTCTACTGTGGTAGATATAAGGTGGTACGGATGTAGTATGGTAAAACGGTGTTATATATACTTAAATGTCTACTGTTGTAGATTAGCCCACTATAACCCCACATGCCTTAAATAGAAGAGCCTACAATCTCCCTTCTTGATAAAAAAGAGAGGGTTATGGGCGATATTCTATGACATAATTATATACAACAAGTTTATTCGATTTTTAATTTTAAATTATATAATATGAACTATTCAAATCAACAATTACAGGAAATGGATTATCAAGAATTGTGTTCATTGGTAGAACAGAACATCATTACTTGGTCACAATGGATTGACGCTCAACCGGACTTGTATGAAGGTTACGATGATTGGTTGGCTCAACAAGGTCTGGAACGGGATGACACAAATGCCTTGATGTTTATCCACCAGGTAGAAAAACAGGACATGGAAGGGCAAGTTTCCAATGAAATGAATGAACGACTGACAATGATTGACAAGGCAAGAAAAGCCCTGAAAGTTAGCATGAATTCAGAAAACTAATACCGTTTTCATTCACATGTTTGGACTTTAATGACTACCTTTGCAGCGGTATATGCGTGTTTAAAAAGACAATTATGAGTACAACATTCATTTTCCCGGATAGTTTGCATGAAATGGCAATAACTAGATTGGGTATTGACATACATAAAGTGACAGACTTCTTATCCCGAAAGGAAAAGGAAGCATATAGAGACCGTATTACCGATATTAACCTGAAAGTTAAAGGTACATCATGGACTATGCGCTTCTGCTTGGATGGACGGAAAAGCGGAAAATGCGATATAGATGCCGAAATGCAGTCATGGGTGGATGCAGGACTGGTGACGCTATATGACCTGGCCATGCATTTTTGTACGACCATCAAGCCGGGATTCAGCAGAAAACCCGTACAGATGCCTTTATTCAGTTAATGGAGTGTTGAGCGTTTAAATTAACAGCCGAAAAGACAGCATATGAATCAGAATGATTTACCGATAGAAGTCGTACTACATCGCATAGGACCGTGCCCGGTTTGCGGCAAAGGACAAATGCTGCAAGGGACAGCAGGGTGGACCTGTGATTATTTCAGGACCATCGAAGATAAATGTGCCTTTACTATCTTCGGTTCATACAGCGGATATGAACTGACCGAAGAAGATGCAGTAGCGCTCATTAAGCATGGTAGAACCATGAAACATAATTTCGTTACGCAATCAGGTAAAGGTTTCGTGGCACGACTGGTTCTCGAAGAGGGTAAGGTAAAGGTAGTAGGTGAAAACCGGACATTACCCATACGTTGTCCTAATTGTGGAGGTAGGGTAAGCGAAACACAGAAAGGTTATGTATGTGAAAACTTCTTCAATGACGGAGAAGGACACTGCCAGTTCTACATTCCCAAAGCTATTTGTGAACGCTTTATCTCAGAGAAAGAGGTGACAGAAGTTCTTGAAAAAGGACGGACAGAAGTGCTCGACGGCTTCCATACACAGGAACGCGACTTTTCAGCGTATATAGCCATCCAACCGGACGGCAGTTGCAAGCTGGACAGCGCCATTTGTAAATGTCCCCGCTGCGGAGGAACCATTTATAGCGGTTCCAAAGGATATACTTGCGGCAACTATTCCAATCCGGCCGTACAATGCCGGTTTGTAGTGTGGCGCAATATCTCCGGTCATGCCATGACCATTGATGATGTCAAGACACTGTGCGCACATAAATCTTCACCTATACTCACATTCAAGACCGTAGAGGGTGTGGAATATTCCGGACGGCTTATTATCAATGACCAATGGCAGGTTAGACGAATATAAGCTTTCATCCCTTTTGTTCAAGAAAGATAAACGATAAATGATAAGATATATAGTATTCAATGAAAAAGGCGACGGTCTGGTTGTAGCTGTAACAGACCGATATCCGTCTGAAGAATTACGGGTGTTGTGTGAGATAAATAAAGCGGACCCGAATTCTTTCAATCATCTATGGGATATAATACAATCACGGCAGGAGGTAATGAAAGTTACATGTAGCGAATCTGTCGAAAATAAATCGGTTGCGTTCAAGACTTTTGTCACAGAAAATTCTGATTATGTGATTGAATATGATACTTCACAGATAAACAAACTCATCAGCATGTTCACACTCATCAAGACATGGATGGAATTTCATGGCTGCTATGAGTTTGACCTAAGAGGGTTATATTAGATGAATTATTGTTGTTAACCTGCAATGGCGGAGAATCCGGGAGGACCTCCGCCATTGTCGTTATTAC
>CAZFDP010000200.1:0-4027 GCA_964518185.1 uncultured Phocaeicola sp.
CGGAGAAATTTTTACTATTATTAACGGATGGAAATAATGCTGCGGATTTAAGGATCACATAAAAGCCTGATACTTTTCCGATGAAAAGGGCTATTTTATGTTAAACAACATATTTTTCTGTAACTTTCTTTGGCTATAAAATAATTAATCCTTACCTTTGCAGCAGATTTCAATGATTTAACAACCTTGATGTCAGGGTTAAAAGTAATGTTTCAGGTAGAAATCACTACTAGAAGTAGTCCTGAATAGTATAAACTAAAATCGAATTACATGATTAAAAATGTAAGTGGGGTTTTTGTTGTATTGATAATAATTTCCTTTATCTCTCTCTCTTTTGTAGGGAAAGATACACCGACAGAAGGCTTGACAATAGGAGACAGAGCTCCTGAGTTCAAAATCTGCGGAGAAAAGCAGTTAGTCGACTTAAAAGATTTAAGGGGTAAATACGTACTGCTTAGTTTTTGGGCAAGTTATGATGCTGATTCAAGAATGAAGAATGCTATTTTGAATCACGTTGCCGAAAAAGCCAATAATGTAGAAATGGTTTCAGTTTCATTTGACAATTACAAGTCTGTATTTAACGAAACCATTAAGAAAGACCGGATTACTACCTCCAAATGTTTCGTTGAGTTAGCCGGTACACGTTCGGACATCTATCAGATTTATCGCCTTCACAAAGGCTTCAAGAATTATCTGCTGGATAAAAATGGGATAATTATTGCCAAAGATATCAATGCATCCGAACTTACTTCTTATTTGAACTGACAAGAAGTAAAAATACCAATGAAAAAGAGACTCATATCACCTCCTCGGATGATTGAGTCTCCTGTTATTTACAAATAATCAAATAACCCGATGCACTTCGTGCCCCTCTACATAGATAGCACTGAACGGACGCGAAGGACAAAGATGTTCGCAAGCTCCACAACCAATGCAACGCTCGGTGTTGATGGCAGGAATCTGGGGTGATTTAGGATCGTTGGCATCCTTGGGAACCATCTGGATGGCACCGGTAGGACAGTGACGGGCACAGTTACCACAACTTACACCATCGGTATTTACCACGCAATTCTTTTCTACCCAAACTGCATGACCCACCTGAGTGGACGATTTCTCGGCACGGTCTATAAGGTGAATAGCACCGGCAGGACATACCTCCGAACATTTGGTACACTCAGGACGACAATAGCCGCGTTCGTAAGATGCTTCGGGCTTCATGAGGCGCATAAGATCGGTAGACGGACGAAGTACTTGGTTAGGACATACCTGTACACACAGCTGACAAGCGGTACAATGCTGATCGAAATGACGAATGCTTTGGGCACCTGGAGGAACAATAAGGGTTTCGCGAAGTGGCTTCTGCTGAAGCGACACGGCAGCCAAACCACCATCAACCTTCTTTTCCTGAGCCTTGGCCACTCCGGTAGCTGTTGCCACAACGGCAGCTGTCATAAAGGCTCTACGTCCATTATCCACCTTATCGGCAATCTCAGCAGCTTTTTTACGAGGTACATACTTAATGGCTCCCTTCTTACACTTGTTTACACAATCCAAACAAACTACACAGCGGCTGTAGTCTATGGTGTGGTTCTTGGAATCAATACAAGAAGCCTTACAATTGCGGGCACAGAGACCGCAGCTATTACATTTGTTGGTATCAATAACCGGTTTAAGCCATGAAAAGCGCGAAAGGAAACCTAACACTGTACCTACCGGACAAATAGTGTTGCAATAGGTACGACCATTCTTCCAAGCCAATACAGCCAGAACCACAAAAGTAACCACGGCCACTCCTAAGGTGAAGCCACCCTTTATCCAAATCTCGGTAGAATAAAAGGCATAGCTATCAGCCTGCTCAGCCCAATGAGCTAACAAGTTGTTCCCCCATAAATAAATAGGAGAAAGAAGTTGGGACACCATACGTCCGTAAGCACTATAAGGTGCCAGCAGGGCAGGAATAGAACCTATACCGGCCACTAAAGTCACTATAAACAACCCCAACATGGTATAACGTAACCAATTGAGGGGCTTGGAATAAGAGAACCGGTTTTTCTTGGTCTTGCCTGCCAGCCAGGAAACAACATCCTGAAACACACCGAGCGGACAGATAACCGAGCAGTAGATACGTCCCATAAACAAAGTGAGTGCTACTAAACCCAGCACTACACCCACATTCAGGGCCAATAGAGCAGGGAGGAATTGTATTTTGGCCATCCAACCGAACCATGCATGAATACTTCCCGTAAAATCAAGGAAAAGCAGGGTAATAAGTGTGAAAAACACGATGGCAAGAATTCTTCGGATTGTACTGTTCATATCTTTATAAGGTTTCTTGTTTCAACTTTTCTACAAATTGGTCAATGCGCTGCAGCTGACGCGGAATATTGATACGCTGAGGACAGTGCTTGTCATGGATACACTTCTCGCATCCAATACAACGGCTGGCTTGACGTAACTTGGGCACAGAACGATTGTATCCCACCAAGAAGGCTCTACGAGCTTCACGATAATTGGGGTTCTGACTATCCTTGTACACATTGCCCTCGTTCACACACTTGTTGTAGTGTAGGAATATGGCGGGAATGTCGATACCATACGGACAAGGCATACAATACTTGCAATCATTACAAGGAATGGTGGGGTATTGCAACATCAGTTGGGCAGTATCTTCGAGGAAAGCCAGTTCGTCATCGGTCAGATATTCCAATGGCGAGAAAGTCTTGAGGTTGTCTATGAGGTGTTCCTTGTAGGTCATACCACTGAGCGAGCAAAGAATGCCCGGCCAATGTCCCGAAAATCGGAATGCCCACGATGCCACACTTTCATTGGGCCGACGTTGTTTGAAACGGCCTACCAGGTGATCGCTCAGTTTTGCTAATCGCCCACCCAAAAGGGGTTCCATTATCACCACGGGAATGCCTCGCTTTTCAAGTTCCTGATAAAGATATTCGGCTTTGACATTGCGACCTCCGGCATGGCGCCAGTCGGCATAATTCAATTGGATTTGTACAAAATCCCATTTCACACCTTCCAGATTCAGAATATGGTCGAACACATCCTGGCGTCCATGGAAAGACCATCCCAAGTTACGGATACGGCCGGCTTCTCGTTCTTTAATAAGGAAATCGAGTACACCATTATTTATATAACGATTGTTGAAGTCGTCCATGCTTCCGCCTACCGAGTGTAGGAGATAATAGTCTATATAGTCTACCTGAAGTTCCTTGAACGACTGTTCGTACATTTTCTTGGCCCCTTCGAATGTATTGATACCAAAGTTAGACATTTTGGTAGCAATGAAGAATTTATCGCGCGGATGGCGTTTCAGGGCAATACCTGTAGCCAGTTCCGACTTACCTTGTAAATACACAGGCGATGTGTCGAAATAGTTCACCCCATGCTCAATAGCATAATCTACCAGTTCGTTTACCCGTTCCTGATCAATCACGTCCTTTCCGTCCTTATCTTTCTTCATCGGCCAACGCATACAACCATATCCCAACAGCGATACTTTATCACCGGTAAGACTGGTACGATAAGTCATTTCACCCATCGCCTTGGTATCAGAAGAAGTAGTACCAGAAGAAGGCTTAGTTGCTGAAGAACAACCGTATAAGGCTGATGTGGCTGCTACACCCGTACCCAATTTCTTCAAAAAACCTCTGCGGTTCATTCCGTCTTTATCCATATCTTTCATGTTATATTATTACGTAAACTTCGCAAATTTAATAAAAAAACTTTATTTTTGCATAATTGACCAATAAAAATGGATTATATTTCCTCTATAAATAAAGACCACGTTGCTCTTCTTTTAATTATATGGAGCCTATATTTGAAATATTCGTACATAAGGATTCTTTCGGGCAGTTTTTGCTGCTCGACTATTTCCTCTATAAATAAAGACCACGTTGCTCTTCTTTTAATTATATAGAGCCTATATTTCCTCTATAAATAAAGACCACGTTGCTCTTCTTTAATTATATGGAGCCTATATTTGAAATATTCGTACGTAAGGATTCTATCGGGC
>CAZFDP010000201.1:0-3968 GCA_964518185.1 uncultured Phocaeicola sp.
TTAAGTTCCTCCATATTAGACTGTTGAATAACGTCCAATGGTACAAACTTATCATCGGATTTCAAGAAGTCCAATGATTGTCGCTCAAGATTATTGAATGTATAAGTCTTACCGGACATATTATTATATATGTCTGCGTATATCAATTCAAACTTATCCTTTTTTGTCAATCCATATTGGGTATTGCGGAATTCCAAGTTCTGAGGACTCGTAAAATCATTGATTTCATCAGATGGAACTTCAAGATAAATAGTAGGCATATTGTTAAAATTGACTGCCAACATATGTGAGTCTGGATTATAGTTTCCTAAAGTAATTTCGGACATCTGTACCAAATTTTCAGCCATTCGAGTTGCAATTTCATCTTCAAACAAGCGCATTTGTTTTTTTCGGTTTTCTTCAGTTACACGAAGATTGTATTCTTCCAATGTTTCATCAGGCATCCGTTTCATCCACTCATTCATACGTGTTTCCAACTCATCCTCTAACAGCTTTGTATAAAAAGGAGCCAATTCACTCATCAACTTATAAGTTATAGAATTAGCTGTATTGTAAGCCAAAAAGATTTGTTCCTTTCCATCTTTAACAAATAGAGCCTCTGTTATTCCTTCATTTACATTATCGATATATTCCCGTTCTTCATCATCCATCAAGTTAAGTACAGCTATTCTTGAAGGACCACTTACAACTGAAATATATTTGCCTTCAGGATGAAAAGAACAATGTAACGCATTCCCTACTGCATCATAACTCTGTAAGATAAAGAACTGTGCGGTATCATATGTAGATAAAAGTCCATCTCCGGTCAGCAAAGCGAACATGGAACAATCATCCGAAAAGTCAAAACTGTTTACAGAAGTGTCAAAATTAAATTCTTTACGCAAGTTTCCATTCTCCAAGTTCCAGATTGAAACATTTTGCCCATCAGAAGCTGCCAAGAAATAATTGTTGGAACTTACAACCATCTTATCAACTATAAATGGCATATCCATCCGTTTCATCAGTTCGAAAGTTCGGGCATCAAAAAACAACAATTCTCGTTCATGAGCCAATATGATTTGTCTGGCATCAGAAGTATAAGCCACAGCTGTAGGGTTTACAACTTCCTTAAACTCATGCAACATACGTTTTGCTTTCCAGAGATCATAAATACAAACTTCAGACTTGTCACCTTTTTGAGTAAGTACTGCAAAAGAACTGCCGGAAGGGTTTATTTTTAATGACTTTATTGTACCCGAAGAGCTACTTAGAACTAAATTTCTCAAATTATAAGTCTTCTTTCCATTATAATGATAAAGGGAAAATAGATAATTGTCCATACCTTGTGGTGAGACATCTTGTCTGTAAACATATTCGTTTTGAGGGCGTGCAGCTTTGTTATTCAGTTCAGCTTTTGAAGACTTTGCCAACTGTGCAAAGGCTATACCACTTGTCACAATGGACAACACGACAAACAATACCAGTTTCTTCATATCTATAATAGATTAAGTTGTTAATAATCAAATTCGTCAAAAGGAAAGTAAAAGAGAAAGCGGTATCCTAAGTCCCTCGGCATAAAAGAAGCGCAGATGTCATCTTTTATGTCCTTCATCTGTTGAGGTCTTAGGATACCTGTATATACAAAGAATCAAGATGCACCTACGCTATACGTAGGCATCTGCAATCTTATTCTAATCGTATATACTGAAATTTCCTAAGTTTCAACAGATGATATAGAATAATAGCAAACGCTAATATTTTCCCATAAAATGACTATGCCCGACACTACAGGCAGTAGTCACCACAAAAGTAGGGAAAAGTTTAAAGAAAACAAATCTTTAGTGAAAGAAAATGGGATATGACGCATCAATTGTTTCGATGCAATGTTTCTTTGTAGTAATGATAAAAAAATAACTTGCATCACTTTGCTTTGTCATTCTGAGCGGAACGAAGTGTAGTGAAGAATCGTAAAGCGCCATCAAAATGTATCTATTGATGTGCACAGATTTTTCCGGACAGAGTCCTCAACAACTCGTCTTCGCTTCGTTCAGATTGCAAAACTGATGCAAGTTATTATTTTCAGTTCACTTAACAACTTATTTATTTCTTCCGAATCTTTTTATTAATATGTAATGACAGTAAAACTACTATTGCCATAGATTTTATAATAGGCATCATAAGCTTTAGACGGAACACGCAATACACAAGGAGGATTATTAAACGCTACTCCTCCCATAGAGGTATCACTCTTTTCCGAAGGGGTTAAAGAATAGAACCAGATAGATTCCAGCTGACTACATTTATAAAATACATTAGGTTTGATTTCCGTCGGTCCTAAAATATGAGCATCAGTCAACTGATAACATTCCCTGAATGCATACGCCTCAATGGTTTCAACACTTTCCGGTATTGTTATATTTTTTATGTTAGTACTGCTAAAAGCACCTCCTCCGATGGTTTTGATACCTTCTCCCAATTCTATTGCCGACAATGAAGTAGCTCCAAAAGCACCTCCTCCGATAGTCTCAACACTACCTGGTATAATCATCTTTCCGGTTAAGGATGAATAGAAAAATGCACTATAACCAATCGTCTTTACAGAAGAAGGTATCTCTATCGTTTTTAAGCTTCGGCAATTACTAAAAGCTTCGCGACCAATTTCATCAACTCCATCCGGAATGTTGACACTCCACAATTGATCACATCCATAGAATAAATACGAGCTTATTTTTTCCAACTTTTCAGGAAGCGTAATTTGAGCCAAGACATCGCAATTATAGAAAGCATAATCACGAATCGTTGTCACACTCTCTGGGATACTAACATCATACAACTGTGTACACCCCTCAAATGCAGAATTACCTATCGTATGTATTCCGTCTGGAATATCAATTGATCGTAACCCCGTACAATCCCGAAACATTGCATCTCCAACATATCCCAAACTTTCCGACAGTGTAACCGTTGTCAGACTTTTGCATCCTGCCAACAACTCCGAGCCGACACTCTCAACACTATTTGGAAGCACAATTGAAGCCAATCCACATCCTGCAAATGCACCGCCCCCTAAACGTTTGAGACCATCCGGCAATTCTACCTGTTCAAGATTGGTGCAATTAACAAATGCCTGAAAACCTATTTCTTCAACTAAAGATGGAATATTGATAGAAGACAAACTACGGCAAGAACTGAAAGCTCCATCTTTTATTGATTCCACCTTATCATATACGGTAGCTGACTGAAGTTTTTCACAACTATAGAAAGCCCATGCTTCTATCAAAACAATGCCTTTCGGTAACTGAACTTCTTTTAAATTCGTACTGCTGAACATCCTTTCTCCTATCACATCCTTAGCTGTGTAGCATGACAATGTGGAAGATTTATAATAATAAGAACCTCCTTCAATAATAGAAGCTTCACTTAAATCAAGAATTTCCAGTTTACCGTCGGTCTTATTTTGATAGGCATCTCTACCAGCCATTTCACGAAGACAACAAATATCATCTCCATTAATTTCCCCTGCTACTTTCAGTGAAGCAATATTCAAACGGTCGTCTCCCAAAACCTTCTTTAAAGAACCGGATTTCAACATAACAACTTCCCCATCCTTATAAATAGCTCCATCCGATGCTGATTCCCAATAATCCGCCGTAATGTGTTTCAGATTCTCCGTGTTCTGGACGTTGTCCGGAATTTCGTCTTCATAAATGACATATATTGTCTCATTGATTTCAGTGGTACTTATTGAATTGATTACACCTCCTTTTTTAACTCTTACATTACCTTTTTCGACAATCAAATTTTTAATGGTTACGCTTGGGGCAATTATCAACGTGTTTTCTGCTGTTGCAGCAGACACTTCTTTGTAAGTGGTAGACTCACCATCGTTTGCACTTAATGTCACGGTTGAATTAGGCAAATTGATGTCAAAGTCGTAACCGTCTTGGCTTGCTGGTACAGAAATGTTGACCGTCTTGGCTTCTTGATTG
>CAZFDP010000202.1:0-3911 GCA_964518185.1 uncultured Phocaeicola sp.
CTAAAACGGATACCCACCACAAAATATACCACAGCAGAAATACCAGTAAACAGAATAGCCCCCGGCATACCTTCCCTATAAAGCATCAAGAAGAAAGCCAAATAGACCAACGCAGAACCGGTTTCTCTTTGCAACACTATCAATAACATAGGCAATAAAATCATACCTATAACAGGTAGAGAGTATTTCAAGCGGTTCATGGTAAACCCATACACATTCATAAATTTAGCCAGTGCCAAGGCCGTGATGAATTTGGCAAACTCTGCCGGTTGAAGACTGACCGGTCCAAATTTCAGCCATGAATATGAGCCTTTGGTATTATCTGCCAAAAACGGAGTGATAAACAACAACAGCATCATCAATCCATAAAAGATGTAAGCAAACCAGTCATAAAGTTTATCTTCCAACATCAACAATACAAATCCTAACCCAACCGAACAAGCTATCCAAATCAATTGCTTACCTGCACGACTATCAAAACTGAAGAAATCCATATCTACATAATCATAACTGGCTCCGCAAATGCTGAACCATCCCATGATTACTAATACCAGATAAATGGCAATAGTCACCCAATCGACCGATTTCATCATATTACCGTTCGTGTATGCCATAATCTATTCTTCTTCGTTGTATATCTGTAGCCTTCACTTCACTTTCAGGCGATAATTTACCGTTCAAGTATTTTTCTATAATCAAAGCACCGATAGGTACACCATAAGTAGCTCCCCATCCTCCATTTTCCACATACACCGATACCGCAATCTTCGGATTGTTCATTGGAGCAAAACCCATAAAAGCCGAATGGTCTTTTCCTCGATTCTGTGCTGTACCTGTTTTACCACAAACATCCAATCCGGGAATATTTGCCGCCCTACATGTTCCCCCTGTCACTGCTGCACGCATACCTTCGACTACCGTTTCATAATGCTCTTTACCCACCATTGTATATCGCTTGGTAGTATATAAAGAATCTAATGGCTCATCCTCTACTTCCTTCACCACATGTGGAGTGATAAAATATCCTCTATTGGCAATGGTTGCACCCAAGTTAGCTATTTGTAGCGGAGTAGCCGTCACCTCTCCTTGTCCAATGGCTATAGAAATAATGGTCAGACCATTCCAATAACCTCTATAGTTCTTGTCGTAATAACGATCATTAGGAATCATTCCGCGCTTTTCGCCGGGTAAATCTATTCCCAAAGCATAACCAAATCCCATAGACACCATATAATCGCGCCAAGTAGCCATTGCATTCTGCACGGTACCATATTTTTTTCGGGCGCCCATCATATAATAGAGTCCCCAACAGAAATAGCCATTACAAGAAGTAGCAATGGCCGGGACCAAGTTCAAAGGAGAAGGATGCCCATGACATCCTACTCGAAGTCCTGAATGTACAAAACCGCCATAACATGGATAGGTTGTTTGTGGAGTAATGATTCCTTCTTCCAAAAAAGTAAGTCCTTGAGTGGTCTTGAAGGTAGATCCAGGAGGGAATTGCCCCATAATGGAACGATTAAGCAATGGTTTCCAGGAATCATCGGCCAAGTCCGAATGATTCTTTCCTCGTTGACGACCTACCATCTTACGAGGGTCGAATGTAGGAGCCGAAGCCATACAGAGTACTTCACCGGTACTGGGCTCTATAGCTACCACACTACCTATTTTGCCTTCCAACAACCGTTCAGCCAACTGTTGTAATTCTATATCAATACCCAATGTCAGATTTTTACCGGGTACAGGTGTACGGTCCTTTTCCCCATTCATATATCGTCCTTGAATACGTCCACGAGCATCACGAAGTAAAATCTCCACTCCTTTTTCGCCTCGCAGTTGCTTTTCGTACGAACGTTCTATCCCCTGCTTACCTATGAAGTCGCCACGTACATAATAATCATCTTCTTCTATATCTTTTTTCGAAACCTCTGCTATATCTCCCAAGACATGAGCTGCAGAATTGTAACTGTATTGACGGATAGTACGCCTCTGAATATAAAAACCGGGGAATTTAAATAGTTTTTCCTGAAAAACACCGCATTCCTCTGCCGAGAGTTGAGTCATAAATACCTGATGAGTATATGGAGAATACCCAGGATTAGAACGACGGTCTTTGATTTCTTTGATACGTCGGTCAAAATAATCAGGAGTTATGTTTAATGTCTGGCATAAATCGAGTGTATCAAGATTCTTTATCTCCTTCATTACCATAGTTACATCGTATGCCGGCTGATTGTATACCAACAATTTTCCATTACGGTCGTACATTACCCCACGACTTGGATATTGCGTCTTGTTCAGAAAGGCATTACTATCCGCATTCTTCTTGTAGTCCTCGCTCATAATCTGAAGCGAAAAAAGGCGTATCAGGTAAATCAGTACTACCACCACCACCGAACTACCCAATACATATTTCCGTTTTTCCAGATTATAGTCTCGTTTCACGACTTTTTCCTCCCTATAGCATCAGCACACATTACACATATCATCGTTGTAACCAAACTCGTAACAATTTTAAGTAACAATACCGGCAGATTTAAGAAAGAGAATGTATCAATCAATAGGAATAGCGTACAAAACAAGCCACAAGCCAACAACGAATAACGTAAAAATGCCGAAATGCCCAAAGTCTTGATACTTGGTTCAAAGTCTTCATCCATATCACGCAGAGTAACCATACGAAGTAAAGAATTGCGGAAAAATGCCACACAAGTAGCTGCAGCTGCATTCATACCCGGTGTATTACTGAACATATCTACTATCAAGCCTAAAGAAAATGCCCAAAGCATCAATTCATTACGACCGGCTCTTGAATGAAATTTCAGAATAAAGTAGATATACAAAAAAGGAGTAGCATATCCATTGATATGCATCTGATTAAGGATTAATACTTGTAACAAGACCAATCCCAACAACCATTTTATCTGACTGAGCAAATGAATCATTCTTATTCCCTTACTTGCTTTTCCAACATCTTTTGTTCCTCATATCCCTTCCGGGCTATAACACGGACATTACTTAAACGGCCAAAATCTGTGAACAACTTTACTTTCAACAAATAAGATAAGCCGTCATGACTATCTGTCATATCCTCTACTGAGCCTATAGGAATACCCGAGGGGAAAACCGCACTATGTCCGCTTGTTATAATCGTATCTCCCAATGAAAAGAGAGAGTGACGAGGCATATCCTTTACTGTGGCAAACTGAGACGAACCGCCATCCCACTTCAAGAAACCGAAATAATCACTATTCTTCACTTTACAACTGATACTACTCTTTGAGTTCAGAACCGGAATTACCACCGAATAATGATCGGAAGTCTGATATACTATACCTACAATTCCATTGCCGTCTATCACTCCCATTTCACTACGAACGCCATCTTTCTTTCCTTTATTGATAGTTATGTAGTTATCGGCATGTGTCAAAGTGTTATTGATAACTTTTGCTTTCACGATATCGTATTCCGCCAAAGCGTCTCGCTTTATTTGCTCAATTTTGCTGCTGTCTGCCGTTAGAACAGTCAAAGATTCACGTAACTGCTCCATTTGCAATTTCAATTCCATATTTTCCTGCACCAGTTCATCATTGATATCCTTCAAATGGAAATAACCAGTTACCTGATTGGCTAACTCATATACAGAACCTACTATTGCATTGGATGAAGTGAAAAACACACTTCCCTGATAATTATTAAAACGGAACAATAAAGTAAAACTGATTACCTCCAATAAAACAAAGAGGAACCAGTAATTATACTTCAAAAAGAAATCAATCAAATTTCTCATATTCCGTTTCGTTACCTATTTTACACTAACACTTCACCACAGAGTCTCACTGAGTTCCACAGAGGGTTTTATTTAGTAACGTGTAAAAAATAAGTTGCATCAGTTTAGTAGTGTCATCCTG
>CAZFDP010000203.1:0-3902 GCA_964518185.1 uncultured Phocaeicola sp.
ACCATTGATTGAAGAGGAAACTTTTTAGGGTGGCGCATTGTCAAAGTCAGGAAATTATAGCATATAGCTTAAAATAACAATGGCTGCAAACTTTAAAGGAAAAGTTGCAGCCATTAATGTTATGTGTACTATTGTTATTCTACATCTTTAGAGGGATGTGCTTTTAACTCATTCTTGATTTTATTCCATATATCTTTCCCGAAAAGGATCCATGCTGAGACACCTGCCACTGCCAAGAATACTATGCCGACAAGAATCATTTTTCTACTGGTTCCTGAAGGCTGTAAAGGGACTGTAGGTGGTTCTACTACAGCAAACATCGGCTTAGCTTCTTGTACTTTTGCAAGTGCAAGTTGTTGTTGTTGTGCCATTTGATTGTACAAATTATAAGTTAAACTCACTTCGTTTTGTAGTCGTTGTTGTTCTACTCGATAACTTTCTAATATAACGTTTTTATTGGCATCTATATAATTAGCATATGCTTCTTGTGCTTTATTGTAATTATCTTGGCTCTCTTTGCATAACTTTTCATAATATTTACAATCTTCTTGTGCCTTGGCAACACGATACCCGATAATATGTTCTTTTAATTTTTGCAATAATGTATCAGTGATTATAGCTGCCACTAACGGGTCTTGCATTGTGACCGAGATGGATGTTACTCCTGTTTTTTTATCTACGTTAGAGAGAATCATTTTACGTAATCCATTCACGATGCGAGATTCTTCTCTAGTCAGTTGAAAAGGATTGTAGGGTATACGGGTACTATCTGTTTCTTCTTTATTTTTAAATAGAGAAATAATACCTCCTATAGTTTTCCCCGGAAGTGACATTACAGTACCAATTAACGAATTCTTTCTTCCATTTTTAAGATACCCCACTAAAGTCGTATCTGACATTTCTTCGTTCATGGTTTTTACGGGAGTATCTAATAAATCAATGATGAATGGAGTAGAAGAAATAACGTCCGGATATAATAACACTCCTAAAGCATCTGCGTCAGTTCCCATAGTCATGTTACTCATACCAAGCATGGAGGCAATATTAGCTAAACTACTACTACGTCTGCTGTTTCCTAATTCAGGGGCAAGTGTAACATTTACCGTATATTGTTTGGGAGTTGTAAATGCTATAATGATTCCTACTATTGCGGCTATTCCTGCAACTTTAAACAATAGTTTTCTTACGTCCCAAAGTTTACGGACATATTCCATTAAATCGATTTCCATTTCCTCTTCTTCTCGGAGTGGAGTCGTATAATTCTTATTTTCTTCCATGTTTTTTACTTTAAAAGATTAGCAATACTTGCTATCATTGTAGCGAGTGACGCACTTGTTGTTGCAATACTCAACATGTTTTGGAGTTGGAAACCCTTCTTCTGTTTGGTTGGAATGATGATTTCACATCCCGGTTCAATCAAGTCACTGCTGTATCTGTTCGCCTTTTTAACTTGACCGTTCATGTATACAATAAATGCACGTTTCTTCTTTGCGTTTTCTCCATAGTCACCTGCTTGTTCAATATAGTAATTCAATTTCTTACCCTCTACATAACTAACAGTATTGGGGTACATCACATCACCACTGATGCGTACAGTATTGTTATATTCGGGTATTATTAATTGATCGCCTTCGCGTAGAACGATGTCGGCATCACTTCCCGGATTTTTAATAGCCTTTTCAAGGTCAATGCCTACATAATAAATATCTCCCAATTCTAATTTGCTGACATCAATAGAATCTTTAGAATCGGCTGTTCTTGCCATTTCAAGAACTGTATTCATTCGACGACGTTCTTCTGCATTAATACGGCGGGATATCTTTGCCCCTTTTACATAAGCATATGGTGTAACTCCACCTGCTTTATTTATTAAATCACTTACACGCTCAGATTTTTGTGTCAAGGCATATGTACCTGCATATAATATTTCGCCACTTACACTTACGTTGACTTGTGATTGATATGCCGGACTTTTGCGGACAAAGATTTGGTCGTATGGCTTAAGCTCGAATCCGGGTTCTCCATCAATGACAAATCCGTCTTTGAGAGAGAATGTGAACATTTCGCCTATTACAGACGAACTGGTAGTTCCCTTGCTGTCTTTAATGCGACGTGAGATGTCAATGCGTACTGTAGATGCTGATTCTTTTAAGCCACCAGCTTGAATGATAATGTCTTCCAATGTTATATTTTCTGCGTATGGGAATGAGCCCGGACGTGCAACTTCACCAAATACACTGATGGAACCTATGTCTTGCAAATCGTGGATGCTGGGAATATATAATTCATCATTCCGTTGGAGCGCAATATCCGGTTTGTTTCCATTTAAAATGTTCTTAAGATCCACTTGTATTACCTCCTTGGTTAAATCTTCACGTTCACGGTGTAATACTGCACGGGTTAAGAAAGCATCACCCATTACACCTTCCGCCTTTTCTACCAATTGTTTTACTGTATTCAGTTGTCCACTGAATTGATAGATACCCGGACGATAGACAGCTCCCTTTATTTCCAATTTGTTTTCAAAACGCTCCAGCATGGCTCCGATACTTACAACGTCTCCATCCATCAACTTGAATACAGAATAATCCATATTGTCTATAGTATAAATCTGATATTCTTTACCATTCTGACGTGTCATTCGTACATTATTTGTATATGCGTCCCCTGTAAAATTACCGGCATATTCTATAAGTGTTTGGACTGTTTCTCCATTTTTCATTTCATAAAACATCGGGCGTTTTACATTACCTTGTATATCTACCAACATATCGTAAGGGGGCACAATGATAACATCGCCTTCTTGTAAACGTGTTGCATCCATTGTCTTACCTCTTAATATGAATTCATAGACATCGACAGTGGCAATTTTTTTACCTTCTCTCATTAATTGAATATTACGTAGACTACCTAATTTACCAATTCCTCCAGCCCGATATAATGCATGGAAGATGTTTGAAAAGGAAGATAAATTGTAAGTTCCGGGAACGGCAACTTCTCCCAAGACATTGACTTGGATAGTACGTATTTGTCCCAATGTTACTTTCATATCTGAAGTGGGATTTTCACCGGTTATTCCCTGATAGATTTTCCCTAACTCTTTTCTGAGGTATTTCTCGGCATCGTTTATAGTCATTCCGTTCAAATAAATAGGTCCTACGGCAGAGATGTTGATGTTTCCTTCCGGAGATATGGTTTCTCGGTATGTAGCTTGGTTGGTTCCCCAAATGTCAATAATAACCTCATCGCCTGAAGCTAAACGGTAATTGACCGGTGTAGGCAAATTCTGACTGGGTGCAAAAGTTAGATTCCGGCTGTTGAAGATATTTCGTCCATATACTAAACGTGCGGCTTCCCCCGTACTCTTTTCAGTAGGATCGCTCATTTCAGCTTCCAATAAATCCATTTCACCTTCTACTAGTTTGTCCATTTGGTCAACACTTCTTCTTTGCCGATTTTTCATAGTGGCAGTAGTTTCTTGACCGGCTGCTTGTGCTTCTTCATATCGTTTCTTGATGCGTTCAGCTTGTGCGCGGGTAACGCCTTTTGCTGCTAATTCAGTTATGATTTGTTTTTGTGACTTCCCAGCTTCTGTAGCTGCTTTTACATAACTTATTACTTGTTCATCACTCATCGATTGGGCTAAAACAACACCATTTGCAAGCAAAACAAACAATAACAACGAAAATAGTTTTTTTATCATATCTCCAAGTTTTATTAAATTTCTATAGTTGGTATATTACAATTTGCAAAGATAAAAATAAATAATGAATTATAGAGTATTCAACTTTCGCAAGTACGAAAGTTAGGCAGTTAAAAGTAGTTAAAAGGAGTTATCGGCTCTTTGAGCCTAAGGAGATAAAGCCGATAGCTTAGACGGATGTTTACACAAGGTAAAACAT
>CAZFDP010000204.1:0-3864 GCA_964518185.1 uncultured Phocaeicola sp.
GACAATCTAAAGAGGTTACACGAGAAGCTGGAGTAATTTCGCTTGTCAATTGAATTTCGACTTCTTGTACTGCTATTTTCTCTTCACCATTACAAGAAAAAAATAAAGCACTCAACGTGGTGGCTACTAAAGCCAATCCAAACAATTTATTCCTTTTCATTTGAATTAAGTTTTGTGCCTCCCAATTCCCCGAAGAAAGCCATATACAAAATGAAAGTGTGGGAACTTACTGCTTTATCCTGTAATGAGGCTTCTCGCATTGCCTTTAGAGTGGATAAAACAATAGCAACCCACACCCATAGACAATATCTAAACCTCCGGTTAGAGGTAGGTATACATCTACGATGTGGTGCTACTGCCATCATCTTCACTCTTTAATAGAAATTTTGCGAGAATTTCATTACAGAAGATAATTTCAATAACACCTTTTACTAAAAAAGTTTCCCAATTCACCACTGCGATTTGGAATTGCCACAAATTTAATAAAAAGTTCAATATTCCTATTGATAAATAGAGAAAAAAATGTGTTTAAGTTCATATATCAATGTTTTAGTAAAAACAAAACAGTTGTTTAAACAACGTATGGACACTTACAAAACGATGTGTTAGGATTTTCATCAAATCTTCATTATCTTTGCGTCTCAATTCAAAAAAGATGGAAGGAAAGAACTTAACGAATGGAAGTGTATTGGGAAATATTGTCACTTTTTCCCTACCTTATTTATTATCTTACTTTTTACAGACACTTTATGGGTTGGCCGACTTGTTTGTGGTGGGGCAATATTGTGGAGTGAGCAGTACTACGGCCGTTTCTATCGGTAGTCAGGTGATGCACATGATAACCGTCATCGTAGTAGGGCTCGCCATGGGTTCAACGGTAGTCATAGCCCAGTCGGTGGGTGCAGGCGACAAGAAGAAGACTACTCACGCAGTGGGCAATACCGTGACATTGTTTATGGTATTCTCATTGGTACTGGCTGTAGCCCTGCTTTTCGCAGCTCCTTTCATCGTATCCACCATGTCCACCCCTGCCGAAGCGGTAGCCGAAACCACTTCTTACCTCACTATCTGCTTCATTGGAATCCCCTTCATAGTGGCCTATAACATCATTGCTTCTGTTTTTCGCGGCATGGGCGATTCCAAGAGTCCCATGTATTTCATCGCCGTGGCCTGTGCACTCAACATTGCCCTGGATTATTTGTTTATAGGAGCCTTTGATATGGCATCCACGGGAGCGGCTTTGGCCACCACATTGTCGCAGACTTTCAGTGTAGTAGTGGCCTTGGTGTACATGAAAAGGCGCCAATCGAGCATCCGTCTAACCAAAGCCGATTTGAAGCCTAACCGTCTGGTAATGGGGAATATCCTGAAGATTGGGGTGCCTGTATCGTTACAGGATGGTTTTGTTCAGGTGGCATTTTTAGTGATAACCGTCATAGCCAACCAGCGCGGATTGGTCGATGCAGCAGCCGTAGGTGTAGTCGAGAAAATCATCGGATTCCTGTTCCTTGTGCCATCGGCCATGCTTTCCACCATCTCGGCCTTATCGGCACAAAACATTGGTGCAGGGAAGACAGAGCGTGCGGTGCAAACCCTTTGGTATGGCATGTACATAACCATCGGCTTCGGGCTCACAGTATCCGTCATCCTCCAGTTTATACCAGGTGAATTTGTGGCCTTGTTTACTGATGATACGGCCGTCATAGCCCAAGGAGCAGAGTATTTGCGTGGTTATGTATGGGATTGTATGCTGGCTGGTATGCATTTCTGTTTCAGCGGTTTCTTCTGCGCTTGTGGGTGGAGTATCGTGTCGTTTATCCACAACATGGCCTCCATTGTCCTGGCGCGTATTCCTTTGTCTTATTTGGCTTCCATCCACTTCCCCGAAACGCTTTATCCCATGGGCTTGGCCATCAATGCCGGCTCGTTGCTTTCAGTCATGATATGTGCATGTGTCTTTGTTTGGATGAAGAAAAACCGTAAATTTGCAGCACAAAACTAAAGCCTCATGAAAGAAATATTCGATTTAATCAATAGTATGGCCCCCTACTTGTTGTTGGGCTTCTTGCTGGCCGGGTTGATGCATGCCTTTGTGCCGGCAGGTGTATATCGCCGTTATTTGGGCGGAAATTCCTTCCGCTCGGTATTGAATGCAGCCTTATTGGGTATTCCCCTGCCCTTGTGCTCTTGTGGGGTGATTCCCACGGCCATGTCGCTCCGCAAGGAAGGTGCTTCGAAGGGAGCCACCGTTTCTTTCCTCATCTCTACCCCTCAGACAGGGGTAGATTCCATGATTGCCACCTATTCCCTCATGGGCTTGCCCTTTGCCTTGCTCCGTCCGTTGGTAGCATTGGTCACTGCCTTGATGGGAGGCAGCTTGGTCAACTTGTTCGAAAAGCAGAAAGAGGAAACTAAAGAGGGTATTTCAGAATTGGTTACCAACGATGGGAGCCAACTCACTTTCGTGCAAAAAATCAAGTCGGCCCTACATTATGCTTTTGTAGAAATGATGCAGGATATTGGTAAATGGCTGATGGTGGGCTTGGTTGTCGCTGGTCTGATAACTGTTTTTGTACCCGATTCCTTCTTTGCCATCTTTGCCGACAAGCCCCTGCTCAGCATGTTGTTGGTGCTGGCTTTTGCCATCCCCATGTATCTATGTGCCACCGGTTCCATTCCCATTGCCGTAGCGCTGATGATGAAAGGTCTCTCGCCGGGCACTGCCTTGGTATTACTCATGGCCGGTCCTGCTGTCAATGCAGCTTCCATGTTGGTTATCAGTAAGGTAATGGGACGGAAGACTTTGTTTTTCTATTTACTTTCCATTGTAAGTGGTGCCATTTTCTTCGGTTTGGGCATTGATTGTCTGCTGCCTCGCGAATGGTTCATCACCCCTTTGGCCGAAATGTCCCATTGTCATGCAGAAGGTATTTCGTGGTTTAATTTAGGTTGTTTCACCCTCTTGGCCTTGTTGCTGATAAACGCTTTCATCCAGCGATACAGAGGACATTCTCATTGCGGATGCCAAGAAACATGCACTTGCCACGAAGCCGACGAAGCCAAGTGGACCATGCAAGTAAAAGGAATGACGTGTAACCATTGCCGCAACAATGTAGAAAAAGCCCTCTTGAAAGTAGAAGGCGTGGAAAAAGTAGAGGTAGACTTACCCAGCGGACGTGCCACCATCTATGGAAAAGCCGATAAGGAAACCCTAATTAAAGCCGTAGAAAGCATTGGATTTGAAGTAATACTTCCTTAATTGCTGTTTTCTCCTTTCTCGGCCAACATCTGTTCACGACTCTTGCTCTGTGTTACAATGTATACCCCCACAAACACCAATGCCACTGCAATGGCCTTGGTCAGCCCGAATGTACCCATACCCAAAGCAATAGAAACAATTGTCCCCGCAATGGGTTGCATGTAATTGTACATACTCACAACAGTAGGACGAAGTGCCTTTTGCCCTATCATCATTAGAATATAAGCCAAGAAAGTACCTCCAAGCACTACATAAGCAACACATGACCAAATGGTTCCGCTCACTTCGACGAAAGGGATGGCGGTAATGTCACTTAAGGCAAAGGGGAGGAAGGTGATAGCGGCATAGGTAAACATCCACTTCATCAGCGTAAAGATGTTATAACGCGAAATCAACCCCTTAAAGATGATAAGATAAAAACAAAAACAGAATTGAGCAACCAAACAGAGCAAGTCGCCCCAAATGTTTCCTTCCTTACCACTTGCCGAAATTCCACTCCCCAATATCAACGTCAATGCACCAATAGAACCCATCATTACCCCTATAAACTTCTTTCCTGTTATAGGCTCCTTCAAGTAAATGGCTGCCACTATCATGGTAATAAT
>CAZFDP010000205.1:0-3789 GCA_964518185.1 uncultured Phocaeicola sp.
GTGCTTTTACGTATCTTGTTAAGATTAGGAGAATCCGTTTTAGAGATATTGGCTTTCTCTAAGAAACGGTCATGGTTCTGCTGTAAGATTATAAAGTAATCTTTTGCACCTATATTGAAATATTCAGATAACAAAGCGGAATCATTTTCATTCAATCTCTTCTTGGTTATATACAATTCCGCTTCACTCAAAGAAATATGGAATAATTTAGCAATATCATTTATGTTCTTACCTAAAGAAATAAGAATTCTTTTTAAAATGGCATTAGCTGAAGTATCATGCATTTCAAAATATTGTCCGTATGTAATATTGCTTCTGTAAATCATATTGCAAAGATACAAAAAGTAATAAGAAACTCATCAATAGATTAGTGAAAATAAATAAATCCACTCTTAAATGGAGTGGATTCATTAAACTATTGTCATCATGTATGATTAACGGGACATGCCTTTGGAAATTTCCTGCTTTTCAGCGGTGAGGACATCATTGAACTTGATGGCGGCGACATCGATACGGCGTCGGAGTTGCGCATCAGCATCAAGTCCCTTATAGCCTGAGAAAAATGCGTCTACCAGTTTCTTGTTGAAATCCGCAATTCTCGGGTCCTTATGAGCCGTATCAAATGTACGTGACATCTGTTGCTCACCGTCAATCTTACAACGGATGGCATACATGCCGTTGTCACTGCGCTTGTACAGCTTCGGTTCGGTGATACGTTGTGCCTTTTCTTCTGAGGCATGGCGGATGATAAACGGCTTTTCAGCTTCCTTTCCTTCCACCTTTTCTGTTTTTTCAGCCTTGGGAGTTTCAATACGTTTGCCTTCCGGTGTGATATACTTTTCGGCCAATGCCTTACGTACCGCTTCGGCTTCTTCATCCTTTTTACCTTTTACATCCTGGAAATACTGGTCACGGTCTTCTTTGGTGATGGTAGCGACCTCGCTCTTTTCACCGTCCTTAACTACCATGACACGATAAATGCCCGGTATGATTTTGCCTTCCTTATCCTTTGCTTGGAAAACATGTGCCCCTTCACGCAATTTGCGTTCAGTTTGTTGTTCTTCACCTGCAGTCTGCTGTGCTTTCTGCGTTTCATTCACTTGCTTTGCTTCAGGTTCCTGCACCTGAGCTTCTTCTGCTTTCGATTTCTTAGCCATAGTTGTATCATTTATATGGTTAGTAATGTTCTCTTCTTTTTCTTGTTGAGCGGTTCTTGTTACCGGTAGGCGGCTCAGTTCATTGAATGCCCCATGAGTATTCTCTGCTATCATTCGTTCCATCTCTTCATTGGATGCCATCCGGTATTCAATGGTATCCTTGAAGTCTCTGTCCACTTCAATGATTCTCACATTGCTGATTTCAGGCAGGGTCATGTTGTCCTGCATCCGTTCAAGATATCTCTGTGCCTGTTGTAAGGCATCCGGTGCAGGAGCGACCTTAATGAATGAAGTCAATTTATTGTCTTCACTGTATCCTGCTACGAGATAAGCGTTCTGTATATCCCTGTCATAATGCCCGGCCATTGTAAGTTTACCGTTCTGTACTTCAAGCAACGGCTCTTCATCGATGGAGTATTCAGACAAATTGCAGTCCACCTCATTAACGATACCCTGTTTGACATGCAAGTAGATTCGGTCCCTTTCCGCAACCGCCCGTGGCATTATTTGTCCCTGCTCATAATTTTCTGCAATAGTCTTTTCGGCTTCGGTCGTGAAGCTGATGCCATAGCCTTTCAGGGTATCCATGGTATTGATAAGATTGTCCCGGCCGTTGACCCGTACATAATTGGGCTGAGAGAGTACTGAACGCTCCATGGGCAGTCCTTGCTCCATCTCCCGTTGTGCCGGCTTGTTGTATAGCATGGCATTTTCACGCATATAGTAACGTGGAAGCTGCCGATTTTCGTCGAGTTTATCCGCCTGGTCTGAGAATCCTTCGATACCCATATCCGTTTTCTCATCCGTACTTCTGTTTGTTATCCGGAATGAAATGGACTTGAAGTCCTTCTGTACCGAGCTCAATTCTTTTTCAGCGGCTGAAAGCGCATCGAAGAAATATTCTGAGTGAAGCTTGGAAACATCTATACCCATCTTTATCATATAGTCCAATGACTTGCGGATATTATCGATGCCTGTTACGGAAACGATATAATCCTTCGGTCGTTCGATGAACGGCAAGTCTTCTGCTTTCAGTTCGGTACCCTCTTTAGGCTGTACAATCATTTGTCCGTTGCAGACGACCCTACGCTCACCCACCTGCTCCACAGAAACCTGAACCGGTTCTGCTCCATAAGGTTGGAAGATGAATCTTTCCGCCGGGTTCAGCGGTTTCAGTGCCAGGTATTCAGCCCCCTTATTGCCAACAATCATATTCCCGTTTTCTGCCATCATCTTGATGCGCTGAAGATTTTCCGGGGAGAAATCCTTGTACAATGAAATCTTCCGGTCCGGTGAGATGTGAGCGGTGTACTCGTTGTCCCCTTCTTCCCATATAGAAATGCCATTACCCAGGTGTCCCATGTAAAGGCGTGAGTTCTTCAATGTATCGACTATTTTCTCTTGCACTGTCGTTTTTACTTCGTAAATGGATATTCTGCATCCTTTTCTGACAGCCTGTGGCAGATACAGGTCCAGATTTTTTCTGTTGAACATGATGTGCCAGGACTCCTTACCGTCCGGTAACTGCACTTTGGATGCTGTCAGTTTAAGAGCACTCTGCATCTTTAATGCATCCTCTTCGATTATATGTACAGTATCGTCCTTGATAATCCAAGCAGCACAGTCCTTGGCCGCTTCTTTTGCCTTGTTCAATCCGTCCACGATGTCCTGACTGATTTTAGGAAGTTCTTCCTTTTGCTCCAGGTTGTCGTCCACAGCTTTCTCATCAAGCTTTTCTGAATCGTCAGTTTCCTTATTCTTGATGGAAGGTGTCATCTGTTGCATCTCGTCCTTTGTCATTACCGGTATTCTTTGTTTCTGTTCATCTTCTTCTTTTTTCTTTTCCAGGAACTTGTCAATCGATGCAATGGCTTCCTGTTTCATCTCTTCAGCCACCTCCGGATTCATGACCTTCTCCTGAATCATGGCACAAGCCTTGTTCACGTCCGCCATGATGTTCCGGATATAATCCGGCTGTTCCTTCATCTCTTTCAGCCAAGACTTCAGATAAGCAATGCTATCTTCCTTTATCTCTTTGGTGATGCCCAGTTGTGATGCCGTCATAGCCGCTGTCATTTCAGCTATCAGCTCTTCATGTGCATATTCTTTTGAACCGAACTTGTTTTTATTGGAACCAAAACGGTCCAATCTCTCTGCACTCCCTGTTGAGTGTGCCATTTCATGCAGTAAAGTGCCGTAGAACAATTCCCCCTCCTTGAACTGTGCCTTGAGCGGTACAACGATTTCATCCTTGCTGATGCTATAATATGCCTGGTCACTGTCCTTCATGTTAATCGGACAAAACCAAGTTTTGTTCTTAAGCATATAGTCCAGTTCAGGGCTTTTCATCATCCCCTCTTCATCTTTAAGATGGGTGCTTGGAGAGTACGCATCGAGCAGCTGCTGCCATTTATCAGGAGCCAGTTCCGGCATCCGTGTCTGTTCTGCATTAAACACGAAATATGTCATGCCGACCGGGTAAGTCTTGCATCTTTTCTGTTCGTCTTCTGAAAGGTTGTTGTATTCATCGAACGTAAGCTTTTTGCCCTGTTCATCCTTATATATCATCCTCCAGAGTTCGACTGGAAATCCCGTTTCACCTTTCTTCACGTCCCATCCATTTGTCTTAGCC
>CAZFDP010000206.1:0-3779 GCA_964518185.1 uncultured Phocaeicola sp.
GAATATCCATATCTTCAGCATGTTTGAACGGGCTGTCTGTCAAGCGCACACTACTTATCGGAAAGCTTTCTACTTTCATTGGTACCTGAGCGGCTCCTTGAAGAGGAGCCGCCAGTATCATCATTAAACTTAATACTTTTATTACTTTCATTAGATTAATTCATTTAATCGCTTTTTGTTATTTCTTCTTAGCTATATCCTTTTGTACACGGATAACCGTAAACGAATAGGCCGGCAATTCGTATACAAACGATTCATCTACTTCTAAGGTAGATTCAACCGGTTTAGCCAGTTTATCTTTGGGGCCGCCTGCCAATACAGTCTTTACGGCCGATTTGTTCATACATTCCAAAGAAGGCAATTCAATATTTGCCTTGGCACTAACCGGAAGCAGATTCACCAATTTTACAATCAAATCACCGGTATGCTCATCACGAACTACAGACACACCAATACGTTTCTTCACAGCATCCTGACGAGTCTTCACCTGTACGTCTGATGGCAAGTATTCGGTTCCTGCATTCTGTCCATAAAGCAATTGCGTATAATAGCCTACTGTTGGTTTCACTTCGGTGTTATTGAAATAAATCAAATCGGGATTCCATTGCGTATGTCCTTCCTTAGCCAACAACGGTGCATACGATGTCATGGTTACCACATCGGCATTACGCTCTACCGAAGTAAGATACAATGCTTCGGCCAAAGCGGTCTCGATATTATTGGGACGTCCCGGTAAGTGGGCTGCATATTCACCCAAATACACCTTCGATTTATTACGGTCGTATCGATCATAGAAATCCTGATTATTGATGAACCATCCCGGTGTATTGTAATAATGCTCATCCACCATAGGAATACCCAATTTATCGGCCAATTCCCAACCTTCCACATAGTCGGTACCTTCATAGAACGGGCCAACGGTACCTATGATAGTCACTTCGGGATGCTTTTCCTTCACCACATTATAAATCATGGTAAAGCGTTCAACAAACACTTCGGTAATCATATCCTCATTACCTATACCAATATACTTCAAATTAAACGGCTTGGGATGTCCGGCTTCGGCACGCTTCTTACCCCATTTGGTTTTCTTCGCATCTCCATTGGCATATTCAATCAAATCAAGTATATCCTGAATATATTCATCCATTTCCTCCATAGGCAGTCCGCCCTGCTGTCCTTTTGTGGTAACGATATTATGGGAATAATGAGCATGAGAGCCTGAATTCTGGCAAGGCACACCGGCTGCAACAATAGGAACCGGTTCGGCACCTATATCCTCACAGAATTGGAAGTATTCAAAATAGCCCAATCCACGGGTTTGATGATATCCCCAAATGTTACGCAATGGCTTGCGCTCCTCCAAGGCACCGATTGAGCCTTTCCAATCGTACATATTATCCCAACCATCTCCATGTGCCACACAACCGCCAGGGAAACGGACAAACCGTGGCTTTATATCAGCCAATGTCTGTGCCAAATCGGGACGAAGGCCATTCTTACGACCCTTGAATGTATTTTGTGGGAACAAAGAAACCATGTCCAACGCATATTTTCCGGTAGTTTGAGGAACCAGAGCCAAAACAGCATCAGATGCATCTTCCGTTACAGTCAATACAGCCTTCTGTTTCTTCCAATCGGCAGAAGATACACGTACCTTAGTCTGTCCGATTTCTTTTCCGTCCTTATTCAAAACAGTCACTTTTATCTGACCGCCTTTACCCTCCAACATCTTGCCGAACAACGAAAAATCATACTTCTCCCCTTTCCTTACGACAATACCATCAAAGCCTTCATTTACCAAGGCTGCTCCTGGCTGTTTGACATCCAGTACTGCATAATGTGAATTATTGGCATGAATCGGATTTTCCTCGGCAATGCTAAAACCGGCGTCCCCATTCTTTACACTCCATGCATATTGGCTGTTCCAATTCTTGGCACGGGCACCATCCTTCGGAGAATATTCAAAATCGCGGTTTTGTACCAATTCGGCATACAAACCTCCATCGGCTGCATAATTGATGTCTTCAAAGAAAATACCAATCAGATGTTCACTGATAGGCTTCGGAGTCTCCCCCTTCACTTTGACGTTTACTTCTACCGGCTTAAGTCTTGCAAAACGAGCACCATCTTGTTCTGTACGTTCATCGTTCAGCTGAGCTCTATACATTTTATGCTCGGCAAACCGAATCATGGAAAGCACCAACTGATAATCCACCTCTTGTACCCAGCCATCCAAAGACTGTCCATTCAAAGTAATTGTCTTCGCTTCAGTAGGATAACAATTCTTTTCAGCATACTTCTCCTTGTCGGTTGTCATGAAATACTGTTGTGCCTTCCACCTCAACAAATCCGGTGAAGCCACTTTAGCCATAGCCTCTCCTTCTTTAGTCAGATACCAAGAACAATACCAAGTACCGTCCACCTTACTTTGTTGCAAATGAGGCTTATACATATTCTTAAAACTTCCCCAAGGTCCGAAATCACTCTTTACAAATGACCAATCATTTCCTACACTAAACCATTGGTTCCCTTCCTGACTCCAAGCAAATTTCAATCCACTCTTGCCCTCATCAAAAGTCGTACAATACGAGAACAAATAAACCTTATCTGGTTCATTCATCACTTTATTTATCTTTGCCGATGCAACAAGTGCCATCAAACAAAGCATACATAAACTTATTATCTTTTTCATGGTAAAAAATAGATTATAAAGACGGAACTACCCTCTTGATGGTACCGTCTTCGTTAAATTCCAATTTATCGATACACACTTCGCGATGCCATCCCGGTCCTTTTTCGCGTTCAATGAAGTTCTTGTTGATGCGATGATAAACGATATACCATTCATCCGTACCTGGTACACGGATGACCGAATTATGTGCCGGTCCATAGATTTCCTTTTTAGGATCTTGAATCAGAACAATCGGATCCTTGGCCACCTTTATTGGTCCAAGAGGAGAAGTCGATGTTCCGTATGCCACATGATAATTGGGCGAGCCGGTATCATCTACCGACCATAAGAAGTAATACAACCCGTTGCGATAGAACACATATGCAGCTTCGCGAAATGCATAATCCTTCAATGTACCTCCCTCAGGAGTCATCACCGTAATGGTATTTCTTTTCACAGAAACCATATCCATATTCAGTTCCGCACCGGCCATGTATCCATTTCCCCAATAGAGATAAGGCTTACCCGATACCGGGTCTGTAAATACATCCACATCAATCTGCTGCCCACGGCCTGCAGGCGATTTCGTGATAATAGGGTGTCCCAAATCCTTAAACGGACCGGTAGGATGATCGGCAATGGCTACCCCAATCTGCTTACCACCACCTGCAATCGGATTACCGCTATAATAGAAGAAATACTTGTATTTCCCGTCTATCAATTTTTCTTCAATACAAGGAGCCCAAGCATTACCGTTTGCCCAACTTACCTGAGTAGAGCGCAAATCAAGCATTACACCTTCGTCTTTCCAATCCTTCAAATCAGTCGAAGAATAAACGGTGAAGTACCAGCCTCCCCACCCCGGTTGTCCATCGGTAGTTGAATAGATATAGTATTTACCCGTCTGCTTCGAGAAAAGGATTTCAGGGTCTGCATGAAAACCGGGCAATATCGGATTCTTAGGAAGTTCGCCCAATTCTGCGGGTTTTCCCCACTTGTCGGTAATACGTTTCAATTCCGAACGGGTAATTGGAATGATAGTACCGTGACGCGGATGGAAATTCATCTTCACTTCACTGTCTATCACTTTAAAGTTCTTCAAATC
>CAZFDP010000207.1:0-3766 GCA_964518185.1 uncultured Phocaeicola sp.
AGGAAATTTGCGCTTCTCGTTATGCAGAAGAAGCTGAATGGGCTAAAGCAAACCCAGAAATGGCAGCTGCACAAGCTGATTGGTTCGCCAATAAAGCTCCACAAATTGATTGGAGTAAAGTACAGCAGAAAGCCAATGATGCTACTCGTAATGCATCTGCAGCTTGTCTTTCTGCTTTGGCAGAACAAGTGCCTAACATGATTTGCGCTTCAGCCGACTTGTCTAACTCTGATAAGACAGACGGTTTCTTGAAGATGACCAAGGCCATGACTAAGGACGACTTCAGTGGTGCATTCTTCCAGGCAGGTGTTGCCGAATTGACTATGGCTTGCTGCTGTATCGGTATGGCATTACACGGTGGTGTAATTCCAGCTTGTGGTACTTTCTTTGTATTCTCTGATTACATGAAACCAGCCGTACGTATGGCTGCCCTTATGGAATTGCCGGTTAAGTTCATTTGGACACACGATGCATTCCGTGTAGGTGAAGATGGTCCTACTCATGAACCGGTAGAACAAGAAGCACAAATCCGTTTGATGGAAAAATTGAAGAACCATAAGGGACACAATTCTACTTTGGTACTTCGTCCTGCCGATGCAAAGGAAACAACAGAAGCTTGGGCTTTGGCTATGGCTAATACAGCTACTCCTACTGCTCTTATCTTAAGCCGTCAGAATATCGCTGATCTTCCTGAAGGTAATGATTATAGTCAAGCAGCTAAGGGTGCATATATTGTTGCAGGTTCTGATAAGAATCCGGATGTTATTCTCGTTGCTTCCGGTTCTGAAGTATCCACACTCGTAGCAGGTGCAGAATTGCTCCGCAAGGATGGTGTGAAGTGTAGCATCGTAAGTGTACCTTCCGAAGGTTTGTTCCGCAGCCAATGTACTTGTTATCAAGAAGAAGTATTACCTGCCGGCATTAAGAAGTTCGGTTTGACAGCCGGTCTTCCTGTAAACCTCCAAGGTTTGGTACCTGCTCACGAAGGTAAGGTATGGGGCTTGGAAAGCTTCGGTTTCTCAGCACCTTACAAAGTGCTCGACGAAAAGCTGGGCTTCACTGCCGAAAACGTGTATAACCAAGTAAAAGCTATGCTCTAATGAAAACAATTGGTTTAGCATCCGACCATGCCGGATACGAATTGAAGGAATACATCAAGACATGGCTGGAAGCCAAAGGATACACCTTCAAGGACTTCGGTACATATAGTGCCGACAGTTGCGATTATGCCGACTTTGCCCATCCATTGGCATTGGCGGTAGAAGCAGGCGAATGTTATCCGGGTATAGCTGTTTGCGGAAGTGGTCAAGGTATTGGCATTACATTAAACAAGCACCAAGGTATACGTGCAGCTTTATGTTGGATTCCTGAAATAGCCCACTTGGCTCGTCAACACAACGATGCTAACATTTTAGTTATGCCGGGACGTTTTATTGATAAAGCAATGGCCGACACCATTATGGAAGAATTTTTCACTACAGAATTCGAAGGTGGACGTCATCAAGCTCGTATTGAAAAAATGCCAATTAAATGATTCTACTAATAAAAAAGAAGCTGACTTAAAAGTCAGCTTCTTTTTTATTAGTAGCCTACAACAATTGTGTAAGCATCCGAAGAACTACCGGATTACAATAATTACATATCACTTTCTTGTGGTATTGGGCCAAGTTTATGAGCTTTGCGAGATGACAAGGATGTACCAACAGGAATAGCTGAACGACTACCGGAAGGACTACTTACATACGCACCAAAAGATCCCAAATCATATTTAGAAGGAACAAAAACACTGCCGTAATAATAGTTTACTCCCTGTTTTGAATCATAATATTCGTTAATTCTGTTGAGAACCAATTTTTCAGCATCATTACTTAACCAAGTATAAGTAGGATAAAAATTAAAAGATGGGCCCTGCACTTCCTTCAATTCTTCGGTCACTGGAATGGTCACATTTTCTGCATAAAATGAAACTTTACCTCTAATGTTATATTCATCCGCATATGCTTCATTGTTAGGCATAGCGATAATGTATGGTTTATTCGCTTCAATCTTGGTGGCTCTAACAAAACCATTTGGTGTCAATTCACGTAACCAGAAAGGATAAGCTCCTTCCTTTTCAGCACCGAAAGGAACTAATTCCTTGTCACCACACTTAATGCTGGTTACCTCAAATGGTAAAACGATGGTTTGCCAGCAGCTCGCTTCGCCTATTCTGTTTTGAAAACTATTAGATTCATAGTCTGAATCATTTAATCTATTGAATATTCTATCATATTGCATATCAGAAACAAATGATTCTGGACAATAGAAATCAGCACCACTACTAAGAAGAATCGATGTTTGAGATTTTCCGTTAACTATTCGAATAGAATTATCAGAACTACTTAGTCCATTTGTTAAATATAACAAAATATTTCCATCATAATAAGTTAAATTCGGAGCGGATATTTTTGAATTCCAAAATACAGAAGTTAGTTTAGAACAATTATTAAATATCGGATTTCCACATTCTTCTAAAGTTGTAGGGATTGTAATAGTTTTAATGGATGTGCTACTGAATGCATTACTTCCAATGAATGTTAATCCCTCATTTAAGGTAATGTCTGTCAAAGATTCGTCATAATGGAATGCGTCAGCACCGATAATCTTGAGCGTTGAAGGAGCTTTAAATACCGTCAAACCTGTTTCATAGAACGCAGAACCGCCTATCGATTCCAATCCTTCATTCCATTCTACGTCTGTTAATTGTCTGCAACCTCTAAAAGCACCATTTCCCATTGATTGTACTCCAGATTTCAAAATTACTTTATTTAACTTACCACAATAAGAAAAAGCCCAATCTCCAATTGTTTTAGCTGGTATTGTAACATTTGACAGTAAAGCATTATTCTGAAAAGCATGATTGCCTATAGTTTCGACTTTATCCTTAAATACAATATCATTCAATTTGTCACAATTCTGGAAAGCACCTTCGTTAATTGTCTCTGCTGGAATCGTTACACTTTGAAGTGCACTGTTATCATAAAAAGCATAATGACCAATTGTTTCCAGGTCTTCATTAAATTCTATCCTTACTAATTTATCACAATCATTGAAAGCGTACCCACCTATTGTTTTCATGGTAGAAGGGAATTTAACACTGGTCAAATTGTCACAGTTCTGGAAAATATACGACGGTAAACTCTCTACCCCTTCACTTATAGTCAAAGTTGTCATGGCAGAACCATTAAATAGTCCTGTAGCAACCTTTGTTTGGTCAGTCAGGGTTAAAGAAGTAATACCCGTTCCTTCAAATGCATATTCACCGATGCTTTCGACTTTTGCAGGAATTTTATATTCAGTAATTTTCTTACAATTGCTAAAAGCATGTGCGCCAATAGTTTCAATATATACAGGTATCTCAAATTTCAAGTTAGAACAGTTACTAAAGCAATATTCTGGAATATCGTGAAGAAAACTTGGCCATTGGATGCTATCCAAACTGGAACATCCTTGGAAAACGTTCGCTCCTATTTTTGTCACATAATTTGATATTTCCACATTTTTCAATGAAGAACAACCTGCAAATACTCTGTACCCTATTTCTTCTACATATTTAGGTATAGCAACTTCCTTCAGACTTCCACAACCGTAAAATAATTCAGATGGAAGTTCTTTCAAATTTTGCGGTAAACGTACCGACTCCATAGCTCCACAATTATAAAATGCACCATGTCCTATTGTCTTCACACTATCTTGTATGTACACTGATTTAATGGTCTTTTCATTT
>CAZFDP010000208.1:0-3765 GCA_964518185.1 uncultured Phocaeicola sp.
AGGAGTAATCAGTGCCACTCCCATTCCTTTTAATCTTGCATGTATCATAAATTCTTTTATTTTCCAATTCAACGGATACAAAAGTACTACTTTTTTCGGTTTTAACTATAAAAAAGATGCTAAATTTACAATTTTCATATAAAAAGTTACTCCAGCAGCTTCAAGAAGTCGTCCTCGCTCATAATTTGTATACCTAACTTCTCCGCTTTCTCCAATTTGCTTGGCCCCATATTTTCGCCCGCCAAGATAAAACTGGTCTTTTTCGAAATGCTTCCTACATTCTTTCCACCGTTCTTTTCAATCATTTCCTTGTATTCATCGCGTGAATGGTGGGCAAATACCCCACTGATGACAATGGATTTTCCGGCCAGTTTATCGGTATATTCCGACATATCAAGCTCTTCCATCTCCATTTGTACACCTGCTTCGCGCAAACGCTCTATCAATTCGCGGTTCTTTTCGTCGGCAAAGTACTGGATAATGCTTTGGGCAATACGGGCACCGATTTCGTCTACCTGAATCAGCTCTTCCAAGGTTGCCGAGGCCAAGGCATCAATGGAACGGAACACTTTGGCCAATGTCTTAGCGGTGGTTTCGCCCACAAAACGGATACCTAATGCAAACAATACCCGCTCAAAAGGCACTTCTTTCGAGGCTCTAATACCCTCCAGAATGTTTATGGCCGATTTTTTACCCATCCGTTCAAGGCGGGCAATATCGGGTGCTTTCAACGTGTAGAGGTCGGCTATGGTATGAATCAAGCCTTCCTGATAGAATTGGTCGACCGTTTCGGCGCCCAATCCGTCTATATTCATGGCCTTCCGGCTGACATAATGTTCAATCTTTCCCTTGATTTGTGGCGGACAAGCTGTATCGTTGGTGCAATAATGGGCTGCTTCGCCCTCGTAACGTGTCAAAGGGCTACCACATTCAGGACAACGAGTAATGAACTTCACTTTATCGCCCACCATGAAACGGGCTTCCTTGTCTACCCCTACTATCTTGGGGATAATTTCTCCTCCCTTTTCTACATACACCATATCGCCGATGTGCAAATCCAATCCTTCGATGATATCGGCATTATGTAAGGACGCTCGTTTTACTACCGTACCGGCCAACTGAACGGGGTCGAGATTGGCTACCGGCGTAATAGCCCCCGTACGTCCCACCTGATAAGTCACCTTGTTCAATCGTGTACACGCACGTTCGGCCTGAAACTTGTAGGCAATGGCCCATCGTGGAGACTTGGCGGTGTATCCCAAATTGCGTTGTTGGCGTATCGAATTGACTTTCAACACAATGCCATCGGTAGCAACGGGCAAATTCTTACGTTCTACATCCCAATAATGAATAAAATCTATCACCTCTTGCAAGGTAGCACACTTGCGCATGATATCCGATACCTTGAATCCCCACTTCGATGCCTCCATCATGTTTTCATAATGTCCTCCGGCCGGCAATTCTTCGCCTAACAAATAATAGAGATAAGCATCCAACTTACGCGATGCCACTACCGAAGAGTTTTGCAACTTGAGCGTGCCCGATGCCGCATTGCGCGGATTGGCAAACAAAGGTTCTTCCTTTCGTTCACGTTCTTCGTTCAAGCGTTCAAACACCTCCCACGGCATCAAAATCTCCCCTCTTATCTCGAATTCGCGAGGATATCCTTCGCCATGAAGCACCAAGGGGATGCTTCGGATGGTCTTTACATTATCGGTCACATCATCGCCCTGAGTCCCATCGCCACGTGTAACGGCACGCACCAATTTCCCTTCCTCGTAGGTCAATGAGATGGAAGTGCCATCGAACTTCATTTCACAACATATCTCGAAATCCTCATTCAAATCCTTCATCACCCGATTATAGAAGTCGGTTACCTCGGCCTCCGAATACGTATTTGCCAACGAAAGCATGGGATATTTATGGGTTACCTGCGTAAAGTTCTTGTTCAAATCGCTTCCTACACGCATAGTAGGCGAGTTATCATCCTTACATTCAGGGTGTTTCTCCTCCAAATCCTGAAGCTCACGCATCAGATAGTCAAACTCCTGGTCGCCTATCTCCGGCGCATTCAACACATAATAATTATAGTTATGCCGATGCAAATCTTCACGCAACTGGTATATTCTTTCTACTTCGTTCATATATATAAAGGTAAGATTTGGTACAAAAATAACTATTTTTGCTGAAAATCGCTTGGGTTTTCGTACTTTTGCAGAAAATTGAATGAAAATGAGAATAGATATCATCACCGTATTGCCCGAAATGATTGAAGGGTTCTTCAATTGCTCCATCATGAGCCGTGCACAAAAGAAAGGATTGGCCGAAATACACATCCATAACCTCCGCAATTATGCGTACGACCGTTATCGTAAGGTAGACGATTATCCGTTTGGTGGGTTTGCCGGTATGGTCATGAAAATAGAGCCTATCGACCGATGTATTTCAGCTCTGAAAGCCGAACGCAATTATGATGAGGTTATCTTTACCAGCCCCGATGGCGAACAATTCAACCAGCCCATGGCCAACTCGCTTTCGATGGCCGAGAATCTGATTATTCTTTGCGGACACTTCAAGGGCATTGATTACCGCATCCGCGAGCATCTGATTACGAAAGAAATCAGCATTGGCGATTATGTGCTCACCGGGGGAGAGTTGGCAGCTGCGGTAATATCCGATGCCATCGTGCGTATTATCCCGGGTGTAATATCCGATGAACAATCGGCCTTGTCTGATTCTTTCCAGGATAATTTATTGGCCGCACCCGTCTATACACGCCCGGCTGAATACAACGGATGGAAAGTGCCCGACATACTCTTGTCCGGCCACGAGGCTAAAATCAAGGAGTGGGAATTGCAACAATCCATGGAGCGTACCCAACGCTTACGCCCCGATTTATTAAAGTAAAACAAGATTACATAAAAAGCGGATTTACTTTTGGAAACAACACCAAGTATATCCGCCTTTCTTTTTACCCATCCATATCAGTTTTGCGTTTGCCTAACCTCATAAAAAGAGCTTCATTCTTTCACTCCTGACTTTTTTCTTACCTTTTACACCTCCGATGAAATGGACGGTTTTTATCAAAAAAGACCCTTTTCATCGGAAGAGTTATCATTTTATACCCCTCGAATTAATTGCATGTGCAACTATTTTCAATCCAAATATAACGCTTCCATAAAAAGATAAAAGAATGCAGGTACTTTAAAACACAACATTTCAAAGCACCTGCAAATAGAACCATTAATCAATAAAATTTTCAGACAACAAGTCCTCCTATTATATCCTTTACAGAAGTAAATCCGTGACGATCCAAATAGTCGTTTATCCCCTCGGCTACCTTCACGGTAATGGCCGGGTCGATAAAGTTAGCCGTACCAATTTGGATGGCCGAAGCCCCCGCTAACATAAACTCTACGGCATCCTTCCAATTCATGATACCACCCAATCCGATGACAGGAATATTTACCGCTTTTGACACTTGCCAAACCATGCGCAAGGCTATGGGTTTTACCGCTGCCCCACTCATACCACCTGTAACGGTAGAAAGCAAAGGAACGCGTTTCTCGGCATCGATAGCCATTCCTAAAAGCGTATTGATTAACGACACGCTATCGGCTCCCGAAGCCTCGGCGGCACGGGCTATTTCGGTAATGTCGGTCACATTAGGCGAGAGCTTTACTATCAAAGTCTTTTTATATACTTCGCGAACGGCCTTCACCACTTCGCCGGCACCTTTGGCGGTAACTCCAAACGCCATACCTC
>CAZFDP010000209.1:0-3748 GCA_964518185.1 uncultured Phocaeicola sp.
ATTATAAGTGCAAAGATACAATTTTTCGGTAATAGTTAACTATTTAGCATATTTTTTGATTTTTAAGCATTAAAATTCCTTTGTAAATTTATAACTTTGAACGCAAAATTTGGCTTTTGCAAGCCTATGCTAATAGAGTTTATTATTTAAATTATCATTATGGAGAACTTGGAACTTGCATTGATGTTAATGGTGGTTGGTATGACCGCTGTTTTCGTCATTCTCCTCATCGTTATTTACCTGAGCCAGGGAATGATTTCTTTGGTGAACAAGTTTGCACCTGAAGAGGCTCCGAAGAAAAAGGTGCCTGCGGCTGTTTCGACAACAGATGCCGACACTATGGATGCCATAAAGACTGCTGTAGAAATCCTGACAGCCGGTAAGGGACAGGTAGTAAAGATTGAGAAGTTGTAATCCGAAAAACGCATTGATTAAAATGGAACAAGAAGTTAAGTTTAGTTTGGTCTTCCGCGACATGTGGCAAAGTGCCGGTAAGTATGTACCGCGAGTAGATCAATTGGTGAAAGTGGCTCCTGCCATCATTGAAATGGGGTGTTTTGCCCGTGTAGAGACCAATGGCGGTGGCTTTGAACAAGTGAATCTATTATTTGGTGAAAATCCCAATAAGGCAGTCCGTGAATGGACAAAGCCCTTCCACGAAGCAGGTATCCAGACACACATGCTCGATCGTGCTCTGAACGGACTCCGTATGAGTCCAGTACCGGCCGATGTACGTAAATTATTTTATAAGGTAAAGAAAGTACAAGGAACAGACATTACTCGCACCTTCTGCGGATTGAACGATGTGCGTAATATTATCCCTTCTATTGGCTATGCTCACGAAGCAGGTATGATTTCGCAATGTGCCCTTTCCATTACCTATTCACCAGTACATACCGTTGAGTATTATTTGAATATGGCCAAGCAACTCATTGATGCCGGTGCCGATGAAATTTGTATCAAGGATATGGCCGGTATCGGTCGTCCTGTTTTCCTCGGAAAGATTGTGGCTGGTATCAAGGCTATTAAGAATATTCCTATTCAGTACCACTCACATGCAGGTCCGGGTTTCAATATGGCTTCTATTCTCGAAGTCTGCAAGGCTGGTTGCGATTATGTGGATGTGGGTATGGAACCGCTTTCATGGGGTACTGGACATGCCGATGTCATCAGTGTTCAGGCCATGTTGAAGGATGCCGGTTTTAAGGTGCCCGAAATCAATATGGAAGCCTATATGAAGGTACGTTCGTTGGTACAGGAGTTTATGGACGACTTCTTAGGACTCTATATCAGCCCGAAGAACCGCTTGATGAATTCTCTGTTGATTGCTCCTGGACTCCCCGGAGGTATGATGGGTAGCCTTATGGCCGACCTTGAAACCAACCTCGAATCCATCAATAAGTACAAGGCAAAACGTAACTTACCGTTCATGACACAAGATGAACTCCTTATCAAGCTGTTCGATGAAGTGGCGTACGTATGGCCTCGTGTAGGTTATCCTCCGTTGGTAACTCCTTTCAGTCAGTATGTCAAGAACTTGGCCATGATGAATGTAATGGCTCTTGAAAAGGGTAAGGCTCGTTGGGGCATGATTGCCGATGATATTTGGGATATGATTCTCGGTAAGGCCGGACGTCTGCCGGGTGAACTCGCTCCTGAAATTATTGACAAGGCTGTACGCGAAGGACGTAAGTTCTATGAAGGAGATCCACAAGACAATTATCCCGACCAATTGGAAAAGTACAAGAAGATGATGCTTGAAAAACAATGGGATAGAGGAGAAGATGATGAAGAACTCTTTGAATATGCCATGCATCCGGCTCAATACGAAGCCTACAAGAGTGGTAAGGCGAAAGAAGACTTCTTGGCCGATGTGAAGAAACGTCGGGACGATTTGGCCAATGCCGCAGCTCCTGCCGATGCACAGGAAAGCAAGCCCAAGGTACTTACTGTAGATGTGAACGGACAGGCTTATCGAGTAACTGTAGCTTATGGTGCAGTAGATCCGGTCGAATTGGCTGGTGTGGCACCTGTATCCTCAGGAGCAGCCAATGTCCCTGCCGGTGAAGGCAAGGAAATTCTTTCTCCATTGGAAGGCAAGTTCTTCTTGGTGAAGAATGCGCAAGAAACTCCGAAGAAGGTAGGCGATAAGGTAGCTGCCGGTGAAGTAATCTGCTATGTAGAGGCCATGAAGACTTATAATGCCATCCGTGCAGAGTTCGATGGAACCATTACCGCTATTTGTGCCAATTCGGGAGATTCAGTATCTGAAGACGATGTATTAATGAAAGTATTATAATGGAAGATATATTTGTTAAACTGTATGAGATGACGGCATTCAGCAACATCATTGCGAATCCGTCGTTCCTCATCATGTATGCCATTGCTTTCGTATTGCTTTACTTGGGTATCAAGAAGCATTACGAACCGCTTTTGTTGGTTCCCATTGCCTTTGGTGTATTGCTTGCCAATTTCCCGGGTGGTGAAATGGGGGTTATTCAAGCCGATTCAGACGGTATGGTGATGGTGAATGGTGTGATGAAGAACATTTGGGAAATGTCATTACCTGAGATTGCACACGACCTCGGCATCATGAACTTCCTCTATTATATGTTGATTAAGACCGGTTTCTTGCCTCCTGTTATTTTCATGGGGGTAGGTGCCTTGACCGACTTTGGTCCTATGCTCCGCAACTTGCGCCTCTCCATCTTTGGTGCAGCCGCTCAGTTGGGTATCTTCACCGTGTTGCTGGTAGCTATCCTGATGGGATTTACTCCGCAGGAAGCGGCTTCTTTGGGTATTATCGGTGGGGCCGATGGTCCTACGGCCATCTTTACGACTATCAAGTTGGCTCCTCATTTGCTCGGTCCTATTGCCATTGCCGCTTATTCTTATATGGCATTGGTACCGGTTATCATTCCTTTGGTCGTGAAGATTTTCTGCACCAAAAAGGAATTGATGATTAATATGAAGGAGCAGGAAAAACTTTATCCTTCAAAAACCGAAATCAAGAACCTTCGCGTACTGAAAATCATTTTCCCCATTGCGGTAACTACTGTAGTGGCCATCTTTGTGCCCACAGCCGTGTCGCTCGTAGGAATGTTGATGTTCGGTAACCTGATTAAGGAAATTGGCAGTGATACCAGTCGTTTGTTCGATGCTGCATCAAACAGCATCATGAACGCTGCTACCATTTTCTTGGGACTTTGTGTGGGTGCTACCATGACTGCCGAAGCGTTCTTGAACTGGACAACCATTGGTATTGTAATTGGTGGTTTCTTAGCGTTTGCACTCTCTATCACCAGCGGTATTTTCATGGTGAAGATCATGAACCTTTGCAGCAAAAAGAAAGTCAATCCGTTGGTAGGTGCTACCGGTTTGAGTGCCGTTCCTATGGCCAGTCGTGTAGCCAATGAAATTGCCACCAAGTATGATCCGAAGAACCATGTGCTCAACTATTGTATGTCGAGCAATATCTCGGGAGTAATCGGTTCTGCTGTGGCAGCCGGTGTGCTCATTTCGTTCTTGGGATAAAATGGAATGACATAGTGGGAGTATCAACAAATAATTATTCCCTTTTTGGTACTCGTCGTATAGACTTTAAGTACATAGCTTGAACTGTTTGTCCGATAGAAAAAAAGAATCTGTATGCACTGAAGATTGTGTATACAGATTCTTCTTTTTATCGGATATGTCTTTATTATGTCCGTTTTTTCTTTGAAATTAAAAGCCAAAACGATATATTTGC
>CAZFDP010000210.1:0-3732 GCA_964518185.1 uncultured Phocaeicola sp.
CCTACGCAAAAAACAAACTGAATACTGAATACTGAATACCTTGATGCCATTTTCGAGTATTTCCGTACGGATTTCGTTGACTCATCTACCTAAGAAAGTTGACACATTTCCTTAAAATGTTAACTGTTTTCGTAAAATGCACTCCATACTCAATATTATGAAGTTTTGCGAAGTGATTGGGTGAATGGAGAAATTGGTTGACAAAAACTATTCTTTTAATAAAAACAATTAACGAGGGCAAGAAATTATTTTGTTCCATTCAAAGAATTTCTCTACTTTTGCACTATAATGTATCTGCAATATGGGAAAAGAAAAATCATCTGCAAGAATATTCACGAGACAAGATGTTGACAGTCTGTTGTCTGCATCCATTGGAAAGACTTTGGAGCAAGTTGACAAAGCTGGCTTGTTCGCCCTACATGAAGGTAAGTCGAAGGTGACGGGAATTGCAGGTGACATTATTGAAATTTCTGTGTTGGGTTGCGAAAGAGACTCCAAGCAAGAACCAGACATCGTAGTGGATGGTGTACAGGTAGAACTGAAAACTACGGGATTGATAAAACCCAAGAAAAAAGAATCCACCTATTTGTATGAATGCAAGGAACCTGTAAGCATTACAGCTGTCTCTATCCCTATAATTGTCAACGAAGAGTTCGAAACTTCCAACTTTTGGCATAAGTTGGCACACGTATTGTGGGTATATTATTGGTACAATTCGCCTGTAACGGTAAAATTGGATGGATATAGGAATTTTCCGATACTTGGATTCCAGTTTTACGAATTCGATGAAACAGACCGTCTTCGCTTGAAGCAGGATTGGCTATTGGTACGCGATTTTCTGATTGTGATTCATCGTGATTATCCGTCACAATCTGAGCGTGAGGCACAATATCCCCGTTTGTCGCATGAACTCCGTAGTCAACTGATGCTGATAGATACGGCTCCTAAGTATCCTAATCCGCCTCGCTTCCGTCTCAAACGCTCATTTGCCACGGTTATTGCCAATGCATGTTTTACAAAGGAAAAATTTGAAAAGTTGGCAAATCCCATCACCAGATATGCTGATATTGATGCGAAGTGCGAGGATTTGAACAAGGCATATGCAGGAAAAAGTTTTGCTGAAATTGCTGCATTGTTGAATGTCCCTTTAGGAAGTGCCAAGAATTTTGCTGAGCTTGTAGTTTTGAAAATGTTTGGGAGCAAAGCTGGAAGCTTGAATAAGATAGAAGACTTTGTAAAAATAAGTCTGATAGCTAAAAGCCTTCCCTTGGATTACAAGGGTACTCCCAAGGAATCGATGAAAATGTTTATGCCCGATTTCGAAGAATGGGTGAATGAGGAATCTTTTGAAGAATCTTTCTTGCGTGACTATTTTACAGAGCATCAGTTCCTTTTTATTGTTTATCAATATCAAGATAAAGCCGAAAGGGATGTAAGTTCTATCCGTTTTGTAGGTTTCAAGCGAGTGATTATAACCGATGAATTCATCGAAACGCAAGTAAAGAGTTGTTGGGAAGAAGTACGTTCGCTTATCAAGGATAAACGCTTGTTCATCGAAAAGAAATTCCGCAAGGATGGCATGCCTATCATCAATCCGAAGAGTGGAGTACAACAGGAAGCACCTAATTTCCCGAAGGAAGCCGATTATGATGTATTCCTAAGAGGAAGTGGAGGCAATTCGAGCGACAAATACAAAACTTTGGAGATAAACGGTTTGCGGATGCTCCCGCAGGAAGTATGGTTGTCCAAACGGGCGACTTTGGACTTTTACCAAAATCAGGAATTATAAAACTTATGCAGAAAAATAAACAACATATACGCGTAGTGGAACTCTTTGCCGGTGTAGGAGGTTTCCGCATCGGACTGGAAGGTGCTTCGGATGCTTTCGACACCATTTGGAACAACCAATGGGAACCTTCCACCATACATCAGGATGCTTCTATCGTGTATCAGGCACGTTTCGGTCGCAAGGGGCACTCCAATAAGGACATCAATTTGGTTCCTACTACCGACATTCCCGACCACGACTTGTTGGTGGGTGGATTTCCTTGTCAGGACTATTCCGTGGCGGCATCGCTCAGTCGTTCGGGAGGTATCGAGGGCAAAAAAGGGGTGTTGTGGTGGCAGATATACCGCATCTTGAAGGAGAAAGGCGAGAACCGACCCAAGTACATTTTCTTTGAGAATGTAGACCGTTTGCTCAATTCTCCCGCTACCCAACGTGGACGTGACTTTGCCATCATCCTTGCTTCCTTGTCCGATTTGGACTATGTAGTAGAATGGCGTATCATCAATGCAGCCGATTACGGTATGCCCCAACGCCGTCGCCGTACTTACATTGTGGGTTACCGAAAGGATTCGTCCGTAGCTGCCCAAGTGGAAGATATGCTTGCGTGGGTAAAGTACGATGGAGTCTTGGCCAAGGCTTTCCCCTTTGAACCCAAGAACGGCACTTTGTCGGAGTTTGTCATTGAAGGAAGCATTGCCGAGGTTTCGGCTGGATTCAATAAAGGTAAGAAGGAAAGTCCGTTCGGTAATGCAGGGCTGATGATGGAACGTAATGTCTATTCGGTTGATGCCCTGCCTATATATGATGGACCTTGTCAGACCTTGGGAGGCAATTTGGTGAACGAGGAACTGGTGCCGGAAGAATTCTTTATCTCCGAAACGGAACTCCCTAAATGGCAATACGAAAAAGGTGCCAAGAAGATTAACCGTACTTCGAAAGAAGGTTTCCAATACGTCTTCTCAGAAGGTGGAATGGCTTTCCCTGATTATCTGGACAGACCTTCGCGTACCATGATTACGGGAGAGGGGGGAAGTGCGCCTTCACGCTTCAAACATGTGGTACAGACACCATCGGGCAGATACAGACGACTTGTACCGTTGGAATTGGAACGCCTCAATATGTTTCCCGACAATCATACCCTTCATTCGGATGTGTCGGACGGTCGCCGTGCTTTCTTGATGGGAAATGCCTTGGTGTGCGGTATCGTGGAGCAGATAGGCAAGAGTTTATATCGTTTTATCTATGGCGAAGAACCGGTCTCTTCCAAGCCCATCTATACGAACCGCGATGCACAACCCATGCTCAGCCTTGACCTTTTTGCGGAAGAACAGGAGCAGATTGTGGTGAATGTGCCCAAGAAGAAGTATACATTGGACAAAGCCAAGCATCTGTTGATAGGGTTGGTTAAGCGTGACAATGAAGAATATTTCCTGGACAAGACCCCCACCAAGATATATTATACAGGAAAGACCCGTTCGTTCCCTTCGACCATCGCACTGAATAAGTTGTACTATTTCATGCCTTACATCAAGGGAAAAGGTGTGCGTGACCTTTACTTGATACGCATTGCACGTATTGGTAACAAGGCGGAGGTTCATCAGGAGAGTGAAGATAAAGAGCCTCGCTTGGTCTTTGAATTGGAATATTTGGAAAGTTTACCTGAATATAAGATGGTAAAACTGAACATATTCAATGCTTATCGAGATACAGTTTTAAATAGAATCTTTGAAAATGAAGCAACAATCAAGTGGAGTAATGAAAGTGGGTTAAATTGTTAGTAGTTATTTTCACTCTTTAATTTGAAGAGGAGTATTTAGTCGAATTACGAAGATACTTCATTCGTTATAAAAATATTAAAGTAAACTATTAATTTTTGTACGCTTATTCGTATCTTTGTCCATCAATCTATAAAGTAAAGAACATGAAGAGCATTATCCGTGCCT
>CAZFDP010000211.1:0-3716 GCA_964518185.1 uncultured Phocaeicola sp.
ATTTGTCAATGACGGGCAACTTACTCTGTTTTAAATTATATCGAACTCACGTTAATATATGATATACTACCTTTGTAGATAAACTTGATAGTTAACTAAAATACTCAAACAAAAACTCCGTTGACAAGTTGTACATCGTATCATCATTGTCAACGGAGTTTTTGTTTAAAGAGGCTAACAACCTTTGAATCGAATTATTCCTCTACGATATTCACGAAACGTCCTAGTTCTGTTTTTGAATAGGCTTCTTTTGTTCCTTTTGGTATATAGAGAGTTGCGGTTTCATAAACTCCATCGAAAGCATCTGTACCTATTGTGGTTAATGTTTCAGGTTTAGCTTTTATATGGATTTCTTTTAAAGTTAAGCGGTAAGAAGGTTGATGAAAAGCGTCATTTCCTATGGTTGTTACATTTTCTGGAATTGTTATGTTAGTTATACTTGACGAATAGAAAGCTGATTCACCTATTACTTTAAGTGATTTCGGTAGTGATATCTCCGTTAATGAAGATGTAAATGCTAATACACCATAATCCATAGTTTCCAATCCTTCATTTAAAATTATAGTATGAAGACTGTCGCAATTATAAAATACACAACTCTTCATTATTGTTGTATTCAAAGGAATAATAACTTCTTTAAGATTTTTTATCTCATAGAACATGTACTTCCCAACTTCTCCTTCTTTCGTAGTACAATCAGAATATTCATAATATTGTTTACCGCCTTCAACAATCTTGGCATCCTTCAAATTCAAGTATTCCAAATTAGTCATGCGACGAATTTCGTATACATCATCCCCATTAACCTCACCTGTAATCTTCAACTTCTTAATGTTCAAGAGATTGTCGTATCCACCAATTGCATCAAGCAATGTTCCTGCCGATGATAATGTAACGTCTGTAGTTGCTTCACTAACAGCAGCTTCCACATCAAAGGAATAAGCCATACCCGCTTCAAAGTTCTTTCCAGTTAGGGCAGAGGAATAACTATTGCCCTTATCATCTATCAAATGAGCATTTAATGACTTGTCGGTAAGGTTACAAGGAGGAATCATCATATAGAGCGTTATTTGTTCCCCAGCTTGTGCCACTTCTATTTCCGCTAAATCAAGAAAAATTGTGTTCTCTGATTTAATCGGAGTCAATGTTGCAGGAGTAGTCAGGAGATTCAATGCACATCTTGAAGGCAAAACATTTTCTTCCGTTACAAGTGCCATGGATTTCAGGTTTGCTGCTTGAGGCATTTTGATATTGAATCGCAATACACTGTTTACATGCTTGAATGCCAAAGTCACTTCGCCTTCTTCCGGTATAGAAGCATCAGCAGCCATGAAATCGTATGCTCCCAAATGACTTGTTGTTGCATTTCCAGTCTGCTTTTGTCCATCATAAACCAATAGGACCGAATTGCTGGCACGGAAATAGTTTGCTTTGTTGAACGGATAATAAGCGGCATACTTGGAAGATGGTTTCAAAGCCCAACCTCCACCGTCAAACCAAGCGTAATTATTTTCTGTACCTACCGCAATAGGAAAACATACTTGGTCTCCACGTTCAGGGTATATACCAATAGTGTCTGAATTTGACCATGCAAATTCCATACCACTTTCTGTAGGAGATAAAGTCGTGCGACTTGCATTGTCTAATTTAAAGTTATCCGCAGAAAGAATAATACGAGATATTTCGTTATCGTCATTTGGATTATTGCTCAAATCATCTTGTGAACATGAATAAAGACCTAATACGGTCATTGCTAAAGCGAAATATTTTTTCATAATTGTTGAGTTTTAATGGTTATCATTTATTGCCATGGCATATCTTCGCCTGTTGCTCCTGTAGATCCGGTCCCTGAACCTGATATTTTTTCGTTATTCTTGTAACGTGATCCTTCATAAATATATTCCCATACATATTGTGGTTCAAAAGTTTCATGTAAGTTATCAATTCCAAGTGATTTGCTTTCGCCTGCTTTTAATGTACCCAAAAGAGATGCATCAGTTGTCTGTGTATACAATTCACCTGTTCCAGATTTATATATAGCAAATAAAACTAATTCTATATCATAATTACTTGTGTTTTTTATAGTAGAAGAAATACTTCTTATAACATAATTCCCTATTTGAATGCTAGATGATCCGCTTGAAATACTGATGTAATCAGTAATTGATTTTACTGACACTTTGCAGGAATCGGATAATACTCCGTCTTTCGAAGATATGACAATTGTTGTTTCGCCTTTATTGACGCCAGTAACAATTCCTTCATTTGAAATTGTTGCAATATTATCATCTAAACTTTTCCATGAAATTTGTCCACTATAATTAGTTGAATAAGATAACTCAACTGTTTTACCTTCCATTATTTCCAATTCTTTATCAATAAATGTTAGATAAAGTTTTCCAGTCTGCACTACTTTTATAGTTTGGCTAACATTTTCAGAACTAATATTTATTGCTCCTTCACGAGCCTCATCTGAAGTATTTTCTTCAATGACAAAGCTTAATTTATCTTCTTTTAAAGCACGACTTTCAGAAACTGGCTTTATCCAATCTACGGATATATTTACATTATAATCAACATTAGCTTTTATTGAGAAATCTAGTTGGCTTGCATTTGAATTAACTGTATATTTGTCTTTTGCAGGGATAATCGCATCTTTCTGTGCTTGCACTACTTTCAACGTATCCTTCAAATCGCTATTTTTATCATAGAAAATGATTTCTGCCGAACGGCTATCATAACCTTCATTCGGGGCAATAACATATTTCAACGTATGACTAGACATAGCACGAGAAGAAGCCTCATCGACAATCCAATCCACATCCGGCATTTGCACACCATATTCCACATTGCTCTTGACGTCCACCGAAATAGTTTCACCAGCATCACTCACAGTATATTCGTCCTGCGAGAGCAAAAGAATAGCTCCACCAGCTTGATATACTTTCACGGTTTCTACCTTGTCACCACTCTTAAAGATGATTTGGCCTTCACGCTTTCCCGAATCTTCATTCATTGCAATATTAAAAATATGCTTGTGAGTAGTCAATGCACGACTAGCAGATTCGGTTATCCAACTTTTAGAAGTTTCCGAAATCTCCATTTGATAATCAATATTAGCTTTTACCTCAATCTCTATTTCACCACCTTCTTGTGAAACTTCATATTTAGTGGTTGTTACAAGCAATGCGTCTGCACCCTTTTGCGTAACGGTAAAAGTCTTGCTTGCCGTACCAGCCTTGATAGTTACAGCTACACTACGGTCTTCGGGTTCCGTATTCTCGGTCGTTTTAAACTTTACGGTAGCCGTACCTTTCCCACCACTGGTAGGAGAAGCTGTACACCATTCTGTTCCGCTACGAGTTTCGGCTATGGACAATGTCCAATCCGCAGTAGTTGAGAAAGTAATGGATTTCTCGGAAGCCGAAACATCGAAAGACAAACCGCTTGATTGGATAGTCGGATCAATAGTAATGGTAGGAGCGTTATTCACTTCCGGCTTTTGAGTGGGAGGAGTTACCGGTTCTTCACTACCTCCATCGCTACAACTTGCAAAGATGCATGTGAACATCGCAAACAAAAAGAATACTTTTTTCATATTAACAAGTATTATATACGATGGGGCCACAACATCGAAGTTATAAAAAGACGTTTCTAAGAAGCATATAAACAAAAACGTGAAGCCCACTCGTCGCTCGCTTCACGGTCCAAGGCGC
>CAZFDP010000212.1:0-3711 GCA_964518185.1 uncultured Phocaeicola sp.
CTTTGGAGGTAAATAGAGAGTCTGTTAGGGATGACCTTGTAAAAGGTGTATTATTCCCTCACCCGCAAAAGCAAATAGTGAGTGAGGGGAATAATATATCCTTATATCAAGTTTAGTTTTTTCTTCTCCAAATGCCGACTTGGTTGTGAAAGGAGGTGAGTTTCAAACCTTTTTTTTTGTTAGATCCTGAATGGTTTATAGTCCGAAGTAACAACTGATGTATGCCATATACTTGTCGTCGGCTCCATCCATCTTCGGCATGTTCATACGGAAGTTGGGCGCTATTTTCACGTATTTGCCCAATTTGAACTGAAGGCCGGCCATGAGAGCCGATTCGTCTTTCTTCTCGTTCCAGTCGTCTTTGGAGGAAAGGTCATCGAAACGGGCATATATTTCCGTGTTCTTGTTCAGTTTGGCCGAGCCATAGATGGAGTAGCCGTACATGTGGGCATCTTTGGTGAATCCGTAATTCCGGATGCTGTTGTATTCCACTCCTACAGAGAAGTTGTCGGCCTTGTATCCGATGAATGTAGCAAAGTTGGAGGTGTTTTCCAATCCTTCTTCCACTCCCTCGTTTAATCCGCCATAGATGCGTATGGACAAGCCTTTCAACGGTTGGAGGGTAGCACCTATGCCATAAAGCATACCATCATTCACCTGGATTTTCTTGTAGCCTTCCCCATTGGCTATGATGGCTTCGGCCGAGAGCCAGTCGGCAAACTGGTAGCTGGCCGAGATGCCCAAGTCGGCACTGCTTCCGAACTTATATTGGTCCTGGAAGGATTTCATGATGTACCGATATCCCCAGAACTTTTCCTGCATGTTGAACTGGATGGTGGGAATCAATCCGCCACTGAGGGTCAGTTTCCCTGTCTTCCAACTGACAAGAGCATTTTTTATATAGGCGATATGGTGGTAGTCGTCCACATCGTTGGACTGCCCTATATCCATTACCCCCTTTACGGTGAGTCCTTTTCCCAAACTATATTGGTATCCCAAATAACTGCGGTCGAGCTCAAAGCCTCGGTCGTTGTTCTGGTTGCCGAATCCGGTATGGAAGTTGCTGAACACTTGGATGATGGCCTTTCCTTTAGGCTCTTCCTGCTCTTGTTGTTGGGCATGGGTAGTCATGCTTGTACATAGAAGGGTCATGCATAGTACTGAAAGTTTGTTTCTCTTCATATAATGAATGTTTTTATTGATGTGTACAAAGATAATTATTTGTAATACAAAAATATTCCTTTTATGTTTCAAAAGTGTGACAAAATAAACATATTTTTATGTAGGACTGAAAAATCTTTATTTGTTTTGGCTGTTTCCAACTATGTAACGTGTAAAAAATAAGTTGCATCAGTTTAGTAGTGTCATTTTTTTCATTTCACTATGTAATCCCTACTATCTTCGACAAGGCAGAATTAACACTCGTTTCCTTTATCCTCAAAAAGTGGGTACACGTAGAAAAAATTGCTACAACGCGTAATAGCAATTGTTAGTACGTGTAGTAGCAAATGTTAGTACGTATAGGTACTATAAAAGGTTGGTGTTAATTTTATCCGTTGATAAGCCAAGGTAATTTCAACATGAGAGATTGAAAAGTTTGTTAATCGGTAAGGTTGAATCGGTAACTTTAATTATCTTTGAAGCTCTAAATAATTTGAAACGATGAAGAAGACAGTATTGTTTTTGTTTGCCTTGTTGTTCGGTGTGATGGGATATGCACAGAACAAGCTTAGTTTATCTGATGTAAAGTCGCTCACCTTTTATGGTATCGATTATAGTCTGGCCAAGGTATATGGCGGTAAGGATACCGGCCATCAGTATTGGACAACCTATGCCGATATAAACGAATTGTTTATCGACAAGCCCAAGACCTTCAGTATAGAGAAACGTTTGGGCATTCCGGTGGATGTCATTTCTCTGGAGGCCGTGAATGAGGTAAACAAGAAAATCAATCCCGACAAGATAAAGATTGCTACCTCTACCTATATGCCTACTGCAGCACAGATAACCGAGGCAGTAAAGCACTTACCCATCCTTTCGCAAGAAGAAAAGATAGGTATGGTTATTGTGGCCCTGTTCCTGAACAAGGAAGACAACCGGGGTACCTATCAGTTTGTGATATTCAATACCAAGACCCGCGAAATTATCGAGCAATGGACCAATTCCGGTAAGGGACTTGGTGTTGGCTTGAAAAACTATTGGGGGGTATCGGTGTATAATGCTATCAAGAAAATCAAGTAATTTTATCAGTATGGCAAAGAATTATATCAATATCAGCTTGTGGCGTGACTTTCATTATGGGAATGTGGCTTTTACGACCGATGGATATTATGCAAGCTTAGCCCGCAAATTGTTCGATGTTGCTACATTCTCAGAGTACGGACGTGAATTAGGGGTGGATATTTGCGAGGAATTGGCCTTGACATTGTCTTACTATATGGAAGATGTGGTTTCGGATTTTGGCTGGTGGGAGGTGTTTACTTCCAAACATAAGGGGCTTTATGGAAAATATCTTCCTTTTCATACGGTTGACGAAGAAGATTATTATCAGGATGAAGTCAATTATCCGGATGTTTGTTTCTTGGTGTGGATGATTGCCCAGAAGTGCATGAGCGAAAGGTTCCTGAATCCGGAGAATCCTTATCTGATGAAGATGGCTTCCCTATTATATAAGGTGTTATATGATGAATTCGAACGAGCACCTATAAATGAGGAGTTGTGTAAGATATTCCAGATACCCGAATTGTTTGAAGATTTTTATCTGTTGAAGCATGTCCTTTGTATGATAGCGGAAGATGCATATCTGTTACGTCCGTTTACAGAAGAGTTGAGGTGTCAGTTGGAAGATAGTTTGAGTACGGTCTATCAAGAAGTTTCCGACCATCAGTTGGATTATGCCATTCAGGCTACATTGGTAATGACTAAAAAGACAGGCCCCTTGAACCTCTATGTAAAGGATTGGTTTGCATTATTGCTCAAAAAATGGGGCATGAAAGAAGAAAGTGAGCAGGTTGCAGCCATTGAAAGTGTTTTCCCTAATGTCTTCAAGGTAAAGTATTATGATATGTTTACCATTCAGTTGGAAGATGCCGATGGGAAGGTATATCCTCTGTTGCGTTCATCTCTCAACGACTCTTTTGATGAAAGTACCCTTCTGACATGCAAGACTTTAACCGCTTCGTTGGTTAAATACAACGGAGAATGGTTGCTGAATGGTATGAGTTCATGGGGTGATAAGAAACTGTTTGAATTGTATAAGGAGCATTATCAAAGTCTGTTTAGTCCCTTTATGCGGGAAATGGTTATGAAGTACAACCAAGGGCATCCTTTCCTCTATTTCAAGTCGCATCAGGATATGCATAAATGGCTTGATACTTATATTGGTGTAGCAGAAGGTTGTGTCTTTCCGGAAAAACTTCATAATGATTCCTTTTTTGCCGTTTATGTAGATGAAAAAGGACGGATGGCTGTTATTCCGAATGCTGCTTTGTGTATAAAGGATAAACGAAATCCATATTATAATCAAGAATATGCAAAGAGTGAGGCTTTCGGCTATTTGGCTGATACAGACGTTCTCCCCGACGAAGCAGTCCGTTATCTGGTTGAACATAATATGTTGCCCGATGCAAGAATCAATTCTACATTCGGCAAGGAAAGAGGCCGTGAGTTGGTGCAAGACAACATGGACTTTATCGCCCGCTTTATGAGGAC
>CAZFDP010000213.1:0-3659 GCA_964518185.1 uncultured Phocaeicola sp.
GCAAGGACCTCTATGTAGAACAGAGCCCGTTGTTCAATGCCCACAAAATCAATACTCCCATCCTGTTCCTGCATGGCAATATCGACATGAATGTGCCGGTAGGAGAGAGTATCCAGATGTACACCGCCTTGAAGCTCCTTGGCAAGGAAACTGCCATGGTGCTGGTCGACGGACAGGAACACCACATTCTGGAATATGGCAAGCGTGTACAGTGGCAAAATACCATCTGGGCATGGTTCGCCAAATGGCTGAAAGATGATGCCACTTGGTGGGAAGCCATTTATTCACCAAAAAGTTTGTAAATTGCAACAGAAAAGTTACCTTTGCAGGCCGAACTTATTGTAAACGGTACGAAAACCATTTAAACTCATTAATATCATGGAAACAAAACCAAACAAAACGTATCTCATCAGTATAGTGCTGGTGGCGGTATTGGGCGGTCTGCTTTTTGGGTATGATACCGCTGTAATTTCAGGAGCCGAAAAAGGGCTTCAGGCTTTCTTCTTGGGAGCCGGTGACTTTGTCTACACCGATGCCATGCACGGTTTCACTTCGTCAAGTGCACTTATCGGCTGTATTATCGGTAGTGCCATTTCGGGCTTTATGGCTTCTAATTATGGCCGTAAGAAATCATTAATTTTTGCAGGTATCTGCTTCTTCCTTTCGGCACTCGGTTCCTACTATCCCGAGTTCCTGTTTTTTGACTATGGCAAGCCTTCTTACTCCTTGCTGATAGCTTTTAACTGGTATCGCATTTTGGGCGGTATTGGTGTAGGTCTGGCATCGGCCATCTGCCCCATGTACATTGCCGAAGTGGCTCCTTCCAACATTCGTGGTACCTTGGTATCCTGGAACCAGTTCGCTATCATCTTCGGTCAGTTGGTGGTGTATTTCGTGAACTTCCTTATTTTGGGCGACCATACCAACCCCATCATCGAAAAGACTGCACAGGGTGTGTACAGCGTATTGGCCGAGAGCGACCCGTGGACCATTGAAACCGGATGGAGATACATGTTTGGTAGCGAAGCTGTTCCTGCCGGATTGTTTGCTTTGCTCATCTGTTTTGTTCCCGAAACTCCGCGTTACTTGGCCATGAACGGCCAGGACGACAAGGCATTGACTGTTCTTTCCCGTATCAACGGAATGACAAGAGCCAAGGAAATCCTTGCCGAAATCAAGGCTACAGCCGAAGAAAAGACCGAACGCCTCTTTACTTACGGTTGGGTGGTAATCTTCGTCGGCATCATGTTGTCCGTGTTCCAGCAGGCAGTAGGTATCAATGCAGTGCTTTACTTTGCTCCGCGTATTTTCGAATCCATGAATATGGGTAACCCCATGGTACAGACCGTTATTATGGGTATTGTGAACATTCTGTTTACATTGGTAGCTGTCTTTACTGTCGAAAAGTTGGGCCGCAAGCCTTTGCTCATCTGTGGTTCCATTGGTATGGCCATTGGTGCTGCCGGTGTAGCCCTTTCCAACTTGTGGGCCTTGCCGCCTATCGTATCGGTAGTCAGCATCATGGTTTATTCGGCTTCGTTCATGTTCTCTTGGGGCCCTATCTGCTGGGTACTCATTGCCGAAATCTTCCCCAACACCATCCGTGGTGCTGCGGTAGCTATCGCCGTTGCCTTCCAGTGGATATTCAACTTCATTGTTTCGTCTACCTTTGTGCCCATGTACAACATGCAGTTGCCGGGTATGGACAATTTCGGACACATCTTCGCATATGCCCTCTATGGAATCATTTGCGTAATTGCTGCCATCTTTGTATGGAAGCTTGTTCCCGAAACTAAGGGCAAGACCTTGGAAGACATGAGCAAGTTGTGGAAGGACCGCATGAACAAGAAGTAAATTTCTCGTGTCATTCAGAGTGACCTTGTGTCATTCTGAGGAATACTTCCTTTCCTTGTCATAAATGTATTTTAGGCACGGATTACACGGATTAACACGGTTTTAGTGTATGTTTTACATTAAATTTATCCGTGCAATCCGTGTAATTCGCGCCTAAAAAATAAGTGGATGTGTATTTCGACACACCCACTTCACTTTGTTCAGGATGACAAGTGGTGTTTATTTATTCTCCGTAAGCCATGGGCGACCAGTCCCAATACTCATCCCACACCTTCATGTCATCCTGACGACCATCGGGAGGAAGAATCTCGAGTACATTCACGTGTGCATCAAGTGGGTGTTCCCGAGATGCTTCGTCACGTCGTTCCTCTGGATGACACGGGGGAAAGGACGGATGAGAGGCGGTATCCCCCTCTTTAGGATAAGGCTCCCCGAAGGCCAATGTATACCCCTCCTTGATGGCCTTCGTATCCACCTCTTCGGGACGGATGCCACATTCCACCACCGTCATGGCGGCGATAAGGCTCGACAACTTCCATACTCCGCGAGGGTTCAGGGGCGGGTAGAGGCGTTCGTTGCCTCCCAATCCTGTCAGCTCCAATACACGACTGATGTATGCCTTGGTGGGGTTCTCGGTGGGTGGAGCCCATCGGTCAATGATGGTGCTTACGGTGAAGGGTGTCTTCAGGCTCATGAACCGGTAGAAGTAGGTGAAGAGTATCCTCCATGCGGCCCTGTAGCCGTAGGCCATGCTGGTGAACTCCACAAATACTTTGTCGGTCACTTCGGGTTTCATACCTTGCCACACGGTTTTTGTGCGGCGAATGTTCAATGGATTGTTGTTTCTTATTCCTCTTGGTTTCATGTTTTTTTGATTTATGATTTCTGATTTATGATTTTTGGGGTGGGTGGTTTCTTTTTTTGAACACAGAGACACGGAGTCACAGAGTTTTCTTTTGTCATCCTGAACGTTAGTGAAGGATCTGTATGCATCAACAGATACGTCTTCAGATCCTTCGTCTCTTCGTTCCTCAGGATGACAAGGAGGGGAAGTGTTTCTCTGCATGACATGACGGGAGTGCTTTTCTTTATTCTCTGTGTCTTTGTGTCTCTGTGTTCTAAAATCACCTCATCCGCAGGTAAAAAATAACTGAATTTACTGAAATCACTGAAATCGCTTACGCACTGAGCGCATGACGTTCCAGGTATATTCTTGTTTTAATGTATCTCAGCAGATTGAGGTCTGTGGGGTGGGTGTCCCCATAAATTTCTATGTAGCCCCTCGATTTCCAGTTGGCCAGCATATTCTTCACCGACCCTTTTCGTATCCCTCTTCGTTCCCTCATTAGTTGGGCTTCTTTGCGGGTGAATACCTCGGGCAACAAGTCGAGCAGGTTCTGTGGCCCCTTGTTGGTACTACAGTTGCTGTTTTCGTTTTCCACATTCTCGATGGCCTCACCAAAGAAGCGCATCTTGCACCACAAATCGTACTCCAAACTCCAGCGCACAAAGTCCTCTATTTCCTGGCTCCACACTTCGCCATGCGCCACATACAGCACCATGGCCTTGAGGTAGGCGATGACATTCGCACGAAACGAAAGATTCTCGTACACCCGGCTCTGCGAGAGGCGTGCAAACTCCGCACATTCTTCACTCAGTTGCCGGGCAAGGGCGAAAGCTTCCTCACATTCCACCTCCCCACAAGCAGCATTCAGTCGCTCGATGTAGGTCGAAAGTTCACGGTCAAAAGCATCGTCATACGAGCCATACACCGGCATGGGGGCACCGATTTCCCGTTCGGGAAT
>CAZFDP010000214.1:0-3654 GCA_964518185.1 uncultured Phocaeicola sp.
ATTCCGACAAGCAGTTCACGTGACCTGCCGAACCGTGGTCGTGGATAGAAACGATTGGGTTTTCGTCTTCTTCGCAAAGGGCACGCACTACATTATAAGCACGCTTCTGCATTTCCGCATTGGCACGTTGAACGGCATTCAATTCAATACCCGAAGAGTAACGGCCTGTTTCAACCGAAGAAACCGAGCCACCACCCAAACCAATACGATAGTTGTCACCACCGAGTACAACCACCTTGTTACCGGCTTCGGGAGTACCTTTCAAACAGTCACGCTGAGTACCATAACCTACCCCACCGGCCAGCATGATAACCTTGTCGTAAGCATACTTTTCGTTGTTTTCCTGGTGTTCGAAGGTGAGGACAGAACCACAAATCAATGGTTGTCCGAACTTGTTACCGAAGTCGGAAGCACCGTTCGATGCCTTGATGAGGATTTGTTCAGGTGTCTGATACAACCATTTACGCACGGGGAGGATGTCTTCCCATTCGCGACCTTCTTCACTACGTGGGTAAGATGTCATGTACACGGCAGTACCGGCAATGGGCCAAGAGCCTTTACCACCACCCATACGGTCGCGTATTTCACCACCTGTACCGGTCGATGCACCGTTGAATGGTTCTACGGTTGTTGGGAAGTTATGAGTTTCGGCCTTCAACGAGATGACCGATTTTACATTCTTGATAACGAAATAATCGGCAGTTGAATGATCTTTCGGAGCGAATTGTTCAATTTCAGGACCTTCGGCAAAAGCTACATTATCTTTATAGGCAGAAATAATCTTATTGGGATTTTCCTGAGTAGTCTTCTTGATCATCTGGAAAAGAGAAGATTCCATTTCCACTCCGTCGATAACAAAAGTACCGCCGAAAATCTTATGACGACAATGTTCGGAGTTGATTTGTGCAAAACCGAAGACTTCCGAATCGGTAAGTTTGCGTCCCAAATCGTTTTCCACCTTCTTAAGGTAGTCCATTTCTTCTTGCGAGAGGGCAAGACCTTCCTGTTCGTTGTATTCTTCCAGATTGTCGATATAAAGAATCGGTTGCGGTTTGATGTTCACGGTAAAGATGTCTTGATTCAATCCCTTGTACATGCGTTGGAGCATAGGGTCATAATCGGCATTTTCATCCTTTACGGGGAAATATTCCTCAATGCGGAGAATACCGCTCAACCCCATATTTTGGGTAATTTCTACGGCATTGGTACTCCACGGAGTAATCATTTCGCGACGGGGACCTACAAAGCAACCTTGCAGATTCTCTTCCTTTTCAACGATAGCTTCGCCATAAAGCCAGCATAGTTTCTGAACGTCTTCGGCCGGAAGTGATTGTTTTACCTCGGTAGCGATGACATTCTGATTCGGTGTTCTGAAAAATAAAATCATAGCACTTTTATAATTGTTTTGTTAATCATTTGCAATATTAGCAGGTAATAATAAGGTGCAAAGTTAAACAAAAGACACATTCCGTGAAAGAATTTTGCGAGTAAATATAGGTACTTTCGCAAAAAAGTGGCATCTTTGCACCCATGAATTGGATTGAACAAGTAACCATACTCGATTTATTGGTGAAAGGGCTTATTATAGGCGTGGTAGTTTCTGCGCCCTTGGGTCCTGTGGGCGTGCTATGTATACAACGCACGTTGAACAAAGGGCGTTGGTATGGTTTTGTAACGGGATTGGGAGCTTGCCTGAGCGACATCATTTATGCATTGATAACCGGATACGGCATGAGTTTCATGGATGAGTTTCTGATGAAGAACCAGATACTTCTGCAAATCATCGGAAGCATCATGCTGTTCATATTCGGTATCTATACTTTCCGTAGCAATCCTGTACAATCCATCCGTCCCACCTCATCCACTCCGGGAACTTATCTGCATAACTTTGTGACGGCCTTTTTCGTCACTCTTTCCAATCCGCTGATCATCTTCCTGTTCATCGGTCTCTTTGCCCGATTCTCATTTGTGATGCCCGATAGTCCGTTAGAATTTCAACTCATTGGTTATCTGGCCATTATTATGGGGGCATGGTTGTGGTGGTTCGGAATTACTTATTTCGTAAACAAAGTGCGTACCCGTTTCAATGTTCGGGGCATTTGGATACTGAACCGCATCATCGGTTCCATTGTAATGCTGGCCTCTATAGTGAGCATTGTGTACACCATTTTAGGAAAAACAATCTATTAACGATATTCAAGCATGTTTATTTCCAAACAACTGAAGCAAAAGAATATTGCCGAATACCTGATATACATGTGGCAGGTAGAAGACTTGATTCGTGCCAACGGATGCGATTTGGAGCGCGTAAAACAATGTGTTGTGAACCGTTACACGTCGCTTTCCGATGAACAAAACGACGAGTTGTCGCAATGGTATGAAGACTTGATTGAAATGATGCGCCGGGAAGAGGTGATGCAACAAGGGCATCTGCAAATCAACAAGAACATCATTGTATGGCTCACCGACTTGCATCTGCAACTTTTGGCTTCGTCCAAATTCCCGTATTACAATGCCGCTTATTACAAAGCATTGCCTTTCATTGTAGAGTTACGCACCAAAGGAGCCGATAAGGACAAGCCCGAATTGGAGACCTGCTTCGATGCTCTATATGGCATTCTTTTATTAAGATTGCAGAAAAAGGAAATCGGCGAAGAAACAAAGAAAGCACAAGAAGCCATCACCACTTTGCTTTCCATGCTTTCTACCTATTACATACAGGATAAAAAAGGAGAACTTGAGTTTTAACTAATTTTTTAGGCACGGATTACGCGGATTACACGGAACCCGTCCTCAGATTTAAGCCTTCGGCTTATTTGGATGACACGGAAACATAAAGCATTGAAAACCGTGAAATCCGTGTAATCCGTGCCTAAAGATAAAGAAGAAGGAAATGAAGAATATATTAATCACCGGAGCCAACGGCCAGTTGGGAAATGAGATGCGGGTACTCTCGGAAGAAAACAAGGAATACACCTATTTCTTTACCGATGTAGCCGAACTCGACATCTGCAACGAACAGGCTGTGAAGGACTTTGTCAAGGAAAACAACATTCACGTTATCGTGAATTGTGCGGCCTATACCGCTGTAGATAAGGCAGAAGAAAACATCGAACTCTGCACCAAGCTGAATGCCGATGCGGTGGGCTATTTGGCCAAAGCCGCCGAAGCCAACCAAGCCGAGTTCATCCAAATCTCTACCGATTATGTATTCGACGGTACGGCTCATATACCTTATAGAGAAACCGAGCCTACTTGTCCCAATTCTGTATACGGAAGCACCAAGTTGGCCGGCGAACAGAATGCCTTGACGCTTTGTAGCCGTTCAATGGTTATCCGCACTGCCTGGTTGTACTCCACTTTTGGCAACAACTTTGTGAAAACCATGATTCGTTTAGGCAAGGAGCGCAACACGCTTGGTGTTATCTTCGACCAGATTGGTACACCTACCTATGCCCGCGATTTGGCTCGTGCCATCTTTGCAGCTATTCGTCAGGGGGTGGTGCCGGGCATCTATCATTTCAGCAATGAAGGTGTCTGCTCGTGGTATGATTTCACGAAGGCCATCCATCGCATTGCCGACATCAAGGATTGTAAGGTAAATCCGCTTCATACCGAAGAATACCCCACTCCTGCCAAGCGTCCGCATTATTC
>CAZFDP010000215.1:0-3650 GCA_964518185.1 uncultured Phocaeicola sp.
CCAAATAGATGCCTATACTGATATGGATGTGATAGGCAAACTGCTCCAACCAACGGGATATAGTATAGTAAAAGAAGGGGAATGCAACAACTGCAGCTATACTTACCAACCAAATGTACTCGCGGAAGAACATATCCACTACATTTTTAGCGGTGGCCCCCATTACTTTGCGTACTGCAATTTCCTTACGACGTTGTCCTACAGTAGAAGCCGAAATGGCAAATATCCCAAATAAAGATATCAGAATACATAGGAATGTAAGAATGGAGAACAAACGGAATACAGCTGTTTCCGATTTATTCAATTCCTTAATCTTGCCGGTTAAGGTTTGTGGGGCTGTATTGTTCTTATTATATTCCCAACCGTGTTTCTCGGCCAGTTCATTGATAGCTTTCAATGCAGTTTGTTCTGTACCCGGCACTACACGGAAATAATTGATGGGGCAGATGAAGCGGTAGTTTTGCAAAACAATAGTAGGCTGGGGTTTTGTTTTCATGCCTTGGGGATGAAGATTCTTGATTATGCCTATAATCTCATAGTTGATGTAATGCTTTTCCAGGCCATTTTTGCCAAAGACTGATACAGGAATACGTATATTCTCCCCTATGGGATTTTGCATGTTCATAGCCATTGCAGCATCTTCGCTGATAAGTACGTGGTTCAAAACAGGAACACCGGTAATAGGATCTTTCTGATTGCCACCTGTCCAGTCTTCTTCGGTAAACGAACGTCCTTCTATCAAACGGAAATTGAAGATATCCATTCCTTGCTTCTGTAATTCAAGATGTGCAAACTTTGTTCCCTTATCGGCTTCGGTCTTGCCTTCCCATTCTATTTCTTCATTCAAATACATACCTTCTTTGGATATGAGGAATTGGGAGGCTGTGGTATGTTTTTCTACCATTGGCAGACGCTTGATGTCTTCCAGCAAGTCTTTACCGTTTTGTTCGAAGCTGGATACCATCAGTTCAATGGTGTGGTCGGTATCCATTCCCATATCAGTACGGTTCATAAAGCGGATTTGTTGGTACAAAGCGGCTGCAGATGCAAGAAAAAACAGGCAGATGACTAATTGGGTAGCCAAACCGAAACGACGGAAAAGTAATCTGTTATGACTTTGTGGGCGTCCGCTTATGGTTTGTTTGCCAGCTGTGCGGATAAATTGCAATGCAGGGAACAGCAATAAAAGCATCATGGTGATGGCGGTCACTACAATCACTTGTACATATTCCTGCCAGAGTATATCTAGTTGGATAGGAATGGAGAAGGTCCTTTCAAAGAAAGGCACGGTAGTTTCTATCAGGCAACCGCAGAGCAAGAAGCCCCAAATGCCGTGCGAAAGAATTTCAATCATCACTTGTACAACTAACTTCCAGTTGTGTGCACCAACCGACTTGCGTAATTTTATTTCACGTACTCGCTGGTAATATCTGTTCAAGAACAAATTCATGAAATTGAACAGTACACAGCAGAGTAGCAACAATGTGGCTATGGTAAACAAGGAAATGGCAGAATAAGAAAATGATTCTTCGGAAGCAAACTCAAAATGTTTTTGTTTAAGTGGAACAGCTTTGAAGGTTTTTTCCTTCAAGAAGTCCAATTGGTGTATGGAGGCATTCAGATGGGTTGTAAATTCTTCGACAGAATATGCTTCTTTCAGCTTTACATGTGTCCACGCATTTTCATTTATCCAATTTTTGGGCTCATAGAGGTTGGTTGTTGGATAAGATTTAGCGATGTAATAGCCTGGATATTTCATGTTGGCATTAGAAGGTGCATCTGCCATGATACCCACTACCTTCAACTGATAAGGGTCAGGTAGATAAAACCCTTTTTTGGCTGTTTGTACCAATGTCGTTTCCAGAGCTTTTTGAGGTTCACCGAAATATTTGCGTGCAAAACTTTCAGTAAGAATGATTTCAGATTCATTCATCAGTTTCCTACCATACAGAATGGTTTGTGGAAAGATGCTTTGAAAGGCAGAGTCTACCGCAATGAATTCGGGCGAATTCATCAATACATTCTCTACTTTGTAGTCCATAGAGGTACTTGGATAAGTGCGGGTAACGCACTCTGTTTCCGGACAATATTCGCGGATATAATTCAATAAAGTAGAAGCACTATATCCTCCGTTATTGTTTTTCGAAGGTGAATATATCAAGTAACTTCGTTCGGCATCGGGGTAGAAATTGTCATAAGACGTTTCATACTTCATCCAATGCCATCCATAAACAAACGCAGCCAGGCCGATGGCCAGCCCCACAATGCTGATAACACTCTGTGTTTTGTACTTCAACAGGTTGCGCACGGCAACTTTCAGGTAATGTAGTATCATATTACAAATATATATTTAATTTCTTTATCAATTATCGGGTTCGCTCTTTTTTCCTTCCTATTCGGGGCTATTTTAAGCCCGAAAAAGAGCAAAAAGTTATTGCTTTTTTCGTCTTTCCCCAAAGCGAGTCCTCTATATATTATACTACAAAAACCGTGCCAAACTCGCAATGCATTGAAAACGAGGAGAGAAACACTTTTTAACACGCAAAAACATGTGCGATTTCGCACAAATTATGTGCGGAATCGCACATACAACCTATTACTTTTTTTTGAGAGGTTTTAAAAATGTGCCGAAAAAATAAAGAATAATTTACAAATATCCTTTCTTTCCTCCGGGTGCTACAAGTGCCCGGTTTCTACTTGCAGAGGGTGATAAAAAGTGAGGCGAGCAACCCGATTGGGGAGGTAGACGAATGCCGTAAAATTAGTACGAGGATATAATGTATATTCCCACGGCTGGAATAAATATTCCCACCGTGGGAAAATATATTCCAGCCGTGGGAATATAGAACCGCTCGCAGAGCGCTTAAATACATTGTACGTTGTCTGTAATTATTCAACGTACTTTGGTGTTTTTCATCGTTTCATTTTCCGCTTTTTTGCCTTTAAGTTTTGTTTCTTCGATAAAGTGTCGTAATTTTGCGGCCATTAAAGTAAAAATCAAAATATTAAAAGATATCAATCGATGAATTTTGTAGAAGAATTGACATGGCGCGGTATGGTTCATACCATTATGCCAGGCACTGAAGAATTGTTGGCTAAGGAACAGGTTACCGCTTATTTGGGTATCGACCCTACAGCCGATTCACTCCACATCGGTCACCTTTGCGGAGTAATGATGTTGCGTCACTTCCAGCGTTGCGGCCACAAGCCGTTGGCTTTGGTGGGTGGGGCTACCGGTATGATTGGTGACCCATCGGGAAAGTCGGCCGAACGTAATTTGTTGAACGAGGAAACATTGCGCCACAATGTAGGCTGCATCAAGAAGCAGTTGGCCAAGTTCTTGGATTTTGAAAGCGATGCACCCAATAAGGCAGAGTTGGTGAACAACTATGACTGGATGAAGGATTATACTTTCTTGGATTTTGCCCGCGAAATTGGTAAGCACATTACCGTGAACTATATGATGGCCAAGGATAGTGTTCAGAAGCGCTTGAACGGTGAAGCACGCGATGGTTTGTCGTTCACTGAATTTACTTATCAGTTGCTTCAGGGATACGATTTCTTGTATCTGTACGAAAACAAGAACTGTAAGTTGCAGTTGGGTGGTTCCGACCAATGGGGTAACATCACTACCGGTACCGAATTGATTC
>CAZFDP010000216.1:0-3644 GCA_964518185.1 uncultured Phocaeicola sp.
GTAATTTGACAAATTTTCGACATTGCTATCTTATTTTTATAGTTTTATTCAATTACGTATTTCAAACGGAGTGCAAAATAACTACTTTTATTTTTAATATACAAGAAAATCAGCAAATAATTATCGCTTTACACCTCATTTTCTTCATTTTGCAGCAAATTTCGCAGCATTTGAAGCGCTTTTTGGGTTGCATTGGCAATATTTTTTTGTCTTCCTTCGTCCCCTTCAAGTTTCATGGTTACGACTACATCCTTTCTGCTCACGGCAATCCAAACAGTGCCTACCGGCTTGCCCGGAGAACCTCCTGTAGGTCCTGCAATACCCGAGGTAGCGACGGCACAGTCCGAATTCATCGATTTCATCGCACCTTTAACCATTTCAATGACGGTTTCTTCACTTACAGCACCTTTATTCTCGAGTGTTTCATGACTTACTCCCAACAAATCTTCTTTGATTTCATTGGAATAGGCTATAACTCCTCCCTTGTAAAAATGAGAACTTCCCGGAATGGCGGTAATGGCAGCAGCCACATTACCGGCCGTACAACTTTCGGCTGTAACCAAAGTCAGCCCTTCCTTCCAGAATAGGTCAGCAATCTCCTTACTTAAAAACTTTTCTTCTAACAACATAGCTTCTAACTTTTTAAATCTTAAATAGTTACCCTTGAATAAGCGGGCATATCTATTGTACAGAAATCCTTGTCCAAGTATTTGTAGTAACCAGTAATGGCAATCATTGCAGCATTATCGGTTGTGTAACTGAACTTGGGGATATATATTTTCCATCCGTATCTTTTTGCATGGTCATGGAAAGCATTGCGCAACCCACTGTTGGCCGATACCCCTCCAGCTACAGCCACCTCCTTGATTCGGGTAGCTTTGGCCACTTTACGAAGCTTGTTCATCAAGATATCCACCACAGTAGCTTCAAGCGAAGCAGCTAAATCCTCCTTGTTTTTTTCGATGAAATCGGGGTCTTCCTTCAACCAATCCCGGAGCGAATAAAGGAAAGATGTCTTCAGCCCACTGAAACTGTAATTATAATCAGGGATATGTGGCTTACTGAAAGTAAATGCCTTCGGATTACCCTGACGAGCCAATTTATCAATGATAGGGCCTCCCGGATATCCCAGTCCCATCACCTTAGAGCATTTGTCTATCGCCTCTCCTGCAGCATCATCAATTGTTTGCCCCAACACCTCCATATCATTATAGGCCTTTACAAGGATAATTTGAGAATTACCCCCCGACACCAATAGGCAAAGAAACGGGAATTTAGGTTGGTTATTATCCTCATCCGATTCTTTAACGAAATGTGCTAACACATGGGCTTGCAAGTGGTTAACATCAATCATAGGTATATTTAACGAGCGTGCTAGTCCTTTTGCGAAAGATACTCCGACCAACAAGGAACCCATCAAGCCAGGGCCTCTGGTAAATGCTATGGCACTCAATTCCTCCTTCGTTACTCCTGCTCTTTTCAAAGCCTCGTGCACTACCGGTACAATATTCTGCTGATGCGCACGCGAAGCCAATTCGGGTACCACTCCACCATACGATTCGTGTACCGCCTGACTGGCCACCACATTACTCAACAGCACCCCATTACGTATCACAGCTGCCGAGGTGTCATCACAAGAAGATTCTATGCCTAATATAGTTGTATTCATATTCTTATACCTTATTATATATTAATACGTCAGGATTTCAAGTCCATCTTCCGTCATCAAGAAAGTATGTTCCCATTGAGCTGAAGGAAGTTCATCTTCTGTTACTACCGTCCAGTCGTCTTCCTCATCCACAAAGACTTCGTGTGTCCCCATATTTATCATTGGTTCAATGGTAAAAGTCATGCCTGGCACCAAAAGCATACCGGTTCCTTTCTTTCCGAAATGCTCCACATCCGGTTCTTCATGAAACTCCAGCCCCACTCCATGACCACATAAGTCCCTCACAACCGAAAAGCCATTCTTCTTGGCATGTTTCTCTACAGCATTACCTATATCACCCACAAACCCGAAAGGTTTGGCAGCCTGCATGCCTATTTCAAGACACTCCTTAGCCACATCCACCAGTTTCTTTTTCTGCGGAGTTGTTTCGCCTATAATAAACATACGCGATGCATCAGCATAATACCCGTCAAGAATGGTAGTACAATCCACATTAATGATATCACCCTCCTCCAACACTTCGTATTCATTGGGAATACCGTGGCAAACCACTTCATTCACCGATGTACAGCAACTCTTCGGGAACCCCTCGTATCCCAAACAAGCAGGGACAGCCCCATGGTCACGAGTATATTCATACACCAATTTATCTATTTCAAGTGTACTCATTCCGGTACGGATTTCCTTCGCCACCAAATCGAGCACCCCTGTATTGATGATACCACTTTTGCGAATACCCTCTATCTGTTCGGGCGTCTTTATCAGCTCCCGTTTAGGGACCAAATGTCCCTTCCCTTGATAAAAAAGTACCTTTTTATCGAGTTCAGTCAGTTCCGCCCCCTTAGGGACTCTCCAGTTTATCTTATTCTTCTTCATGTATTTTAGCCTTTCGCTTAATCAACCGACAAAGTTAGTGTAAATATTTGTATTTTCGGGAATGGAAGACTAAAAAACTTTAAAGTTAGGCCCTATCCTATGATAAACGGAACGCCAATTGTTATGACTCAAAAAACGTAAGATTATGGACAAGTATCAAATAGGAGTCAATGCCGGTATCATCTGGCACCTCCTCAAAGACAGCAAACGCTGGAGTTATTGCGATTTGAAGAATGCCTCCGGATTATCGGACAGAGATCTGAATGCCGCCATCGGATGGCTGGCTCGTGAAGACAAGATAGACTTTGAGCTTTGCGATGAGGACTGTCTTTTCCTGAACATCAATGTGTATATCGGCTGATTATAGTCGATATACCTTATCCGCAAACCACCTCCTCATTCTATCAAATGAATGGTCACATCCTTGTAATTTTGGAATTGGGTCGCCAATGTTCCCTCATCATTTCTCTTTTTGCACTTTATGACCATGGTTACATGATAATTGGTCACCTCTCCCATAGTACGCTCATCCATTTGGTAAGACACTATGATATAATCCTTGGTACTGAACTTCTTGGAAAGTGCATTCAGTGTTTCACGGTTATTGGTAGAGAATTCCATCGAAATGCTCCTTACTCCCACATTCTTGAATAAGATGCTCAGCACCTCCAATCCGACAAGCGTCAGTATAGTGGCCGAAACACCCAATACATACATTCCCGCACCGATGGCCAGACCAATGCCAGCCGTTGCCCAAATGCCGGCCGCAGTAGTCAGTCCTCTCACAATCTGTTTGTTCAGGATAATGGTCCCTGCTCCTATAAATCCGATGCCCGACACCACTTGTGCCGCTATACGGCTTGGATCCAGTCCTATCCCTACTTTGCCAAGCACCTCTGCAAACCCATGTTGCGATACAATCATAATCAAGGCACTGCCAAGCGACACCAGGAAATGTGTGCGATATCCAGCCTCTTTCGCCCTATACTCCCTATCCAATCCTATCAGCGCTCCCATTACTCCCGCCACTGCCAAGCGGATAACAAATTCCAAAGTCATATCCATACTGTATTCCTCCTTATTTATCGTTTCCTTACTA
>CAZFDP010000217.1:0-3582 GCA_964518185.1 uncultured Phocaeicola sp.
TTTTTTTATTATTGGTTCCTTTCCAAATAAGTATATCCATATAGTCCTGAACGATAATTGGAAATGAATTCTCGACCTTCTTCGGCACTGATGATTCCTTGTTTGATTGACTGGCTAACCCATATTTCAATGGAACGAGCCATACGTTTGGGATCGAACTGTACATAATCCAATACATCGGCTATGGTTTCACCCTCGATGATTTTGTCAATCTGATATTCGTTTTCCTTGACTTTGATGTGTACGGCATTGGTGTCTCCAAATAAATTGTGAAGGTCGCCTAATATTTCTTGGTAAGCTCCAACCAGAAATACCCCTATGTAATAAGGTTCGCCCTCTTTCAACGGGTGGACAGGCAAATGATAATTGTTGTTGCTTGTTGAAATAAAATTGTCTATCTTGCCATCCGAATCACAGGTGATATCCTGTAGGGTGGCGTTACATTTAGGCTTTTCATCCAATCTGCCCAAAGGCATGATAGGGAAGATTTGATCGATGGCCCATGAATCGGGCAATGACTGGAAGAGGGAAAAGTTACAGAAGTATTTGTCGGCCAAACTTTTGGGAATGGCTCTTAATTCATCGGGAGTATGCTTGGATTTTATACTCATGGCATTTACTTCACGAGCTATGGACCAGAATAAACGTTCTACTACAGCTCGGGTTTTGAGGTCGACCAAACCTATATTGAATAGTTCCAAAGCTTCTTCGCGTGCTTGCATGGCATCGTGCCACATCTCAATCAGACGGCTTTGAGTAAGATTATTCCATATTTCATATAAATCTTTGACTAATTCATGTGCATCTTCATTGATGGTCTCATCCTCACTGAATTCGGGTAAGTGAGTACTGGCCAGAACTTCGAATACTAAGACAGAATGATGGGCGGCTAATGAACGACCGGATTCTATTATCAAATTAGGTTGCGGCAGTTGGTTCTTCTTGCATGTGTCTACAATGGAATAAATGGCATCGTTTACGTATTCTTGGATGGAATAATTGATGCTGTTGCCACTGATGGAGGAATTGGTCCCGTCGTAGTTTACCCCTAATCCACCGCCGATATCTACAAATTGAATGTTGTAACTCATCTTTTGCAATTGTACATAGAATTGCATGGCTTCTTTCAGTGCAGTTTTGATGCGACGAATATTGGTAACCTGGCTCCCGATGTGAAAATGGATGAGTTTGAGACAATCTTGAAGCTTTTCTTTATTGAGTAATTCCAATGCCTCGAAAAGTTCACTTGAATTCAGTCCGAATTTGCTGATATCTCCGCCGGATTCTTCCCATTTGCCACTTCCTGAACTTGCCAACTTGATACGGATGCCAATGTTTGGTTTGATGCTCATTCGCTTGGAAAGTGTAGCGATGGTGCGTAATTCCATTAGCTTTTCTACCACCAGAAAAATTTTCTTTCCCATTTTTTGTGCCAGTAAGGCCAGCTCAATGTAGCTTTCATCTTTGTATCCGTTGCAGATAATCATGGAATTATTGTCTGATTGGATGGATAGGACCGCATGAAGTTCAGGTTTGGAGCCGGCTTCCAATCCTACGTTATAATTGCTCCCGTGGTTTACTAATTCTTCTACAACCGGTCGCATTTGATTTACTTTAATAGGATAAATAATGTGACTTTGTGCTGTGAAATTATATTCTTCGGCTGCCCGTTCGAAACACTTGGTTATTTTTTCAATCCGATGGTTGAGGATGTCCGGGAAACGAAGTAATACGGGTGAAGCAATATCCTGTGTCTGGAGTTCGTCCATCAGTTCGTAGATGTCTATTTCAGGGCCGTTCTCTTTGGGTGTTACAATGAGATGTCCTTTAGTATTGATGGAGAAATAATCTTTTCCCCAACTATTGATGTTGTATAATTCGGCAGAATCTTCTGTTTTCCACTTTCTCATGGCTTATAAATTGTTTTAAGGGAGTGAACCCATGCGTTGTTTATAATCTTCATATCTAAATTCTCGTATTAGCCTGAAGCCTGTATCGGGGGTGTAAATAACGATGGAAGGATGTGTCACTCCGTTAAAAAGAGTGGTCTTAACCATCGTATAGTGTATCATATCGCGAAAGACAACTTGGTCTCCTATTTGTGGTTGATGGCTTTTTGAGTTGAATGTCCATGCACCATAAAAATCTCCGGCCAAACAAGAATTGCCTCCCATGTACCAGGTCTCTTCTCCTTCAGTGGAGGTGTGCATACCAAGAACGGCAGGCTGATAAGGCATTTCCAGACAATCGGGCATGTGACAGGCAAATGATACATTGAGCATTAGCGTGTTCCGCCCACCATTTCGTACAATGTCTTCTATATTGGCTAAAAGTACACCTGTATCCCAAGTAAAGGCGCTTCCCGGCTCTAAAATAATACGTAGATGCGGATAGCGGCTTTTGAAAGTTTGTAGAATATTTATAAGTTCTTCTTCGTTATAATCCTTGTGAGTCATCAGATGTCCTCCTCCCATGTTTATCCATTTGATTTTTGAGAAAAAATGGGAGAATTTTTCTTCTAAAGCACCCAATGTTGCGCGTAAATCTTCAGGGCGCGATTCGCACAAGGCATGAAAATGTATTCCTTCAATGCCTTCGGGCCATTCCTGTAAATCGACGGCTCGTACCCCCAACCGCGATTGAGGGCTACAAGGATTGTATAAGTATGTTTCTACGGTGCTATATTCAGGATTTACTCGAAGCCCACAACTAACTCCGGCTTTTCTCGCTTTTTCACCAAAGCGTTGGTATTGGGAAATGGAATTGAATGTGATATGGCTGCTATACGATAAAATTTCGTCTATCTCTTCTTTGGTATAGACTGGGGCATAGGTATGTGCCTTACATCCCATTTCTTCATATACCAACCTTGCTTCGCTTAAAGAACTGGCGGTGGCTCCATCGCTGTGTTGACTCAATAGAGGGAATATTTCCCAGGTTGCATTGGCCTTCAATGCAACAATGATTTCTACACCGGCCTTTTCCCGGACTTTGTCGATAATGGACAAATTATCTTTCAATAGGCTTGAATGGAGAACATACGAAGGAGAGGGAACTCCACTGAGGTCCCACTCCTTTAAAATTTCATCCTTATTGGTCATAATTCCAAGTCGATGTCGAATTTCTCTACCCAAGGAAGTCCCTTTTCGCCCAATTCGGCCAAGAAAGGATCGGGGTCGAATTCTTCCACATTATATACTCCGGCACCTTTCCACAAACCACGTGCAAACATGGATGCACCGAGGGCAGCCGGTACGCCGGTGGTGAAACTTACCGCTTGTGTACCTGTTTCCTGATAGGCCTTTTCATGGTCACAATTGTTGTAGATGTAATAGGTTCGTTCTTTGCCGTCCTTGATGCCACGAATCCGGCAACCGATGGAGGTTTGTCCGTGATAGTTGGCTCCCAATGATTTAGGATCGGGAAGTACAGCTTTCAGGAATTGGATGGGCACAATTTCCACTCCATTATATATGATGGGATCGATACGTGCCATACCGATGTTTTGGATTACTCGCAGATGGGTAAGGTATTCCTGTCCGAAAGTCATCCAGAAACGGGCTCTTTTCAGTGTAGGATAGT
>CAZFDP010000218.1:0-3544 GCA_964518185.1 uncultured Phocaeicola sp.
CCCATCATTTGGCCGAGGCCATCAGTTACCGTAATTTAGATAGAGAAAGTTGGGGAGGATAACCACTAAATATCATGAGTTCAAATTGTTCTAATTTTGTCGCTCGTCGGGACGGGTAGTCCCACCCCTTCCCGCTGGGCGTTCCCCAACCGATGAGTTTTGAACTGTATATTATTGCGTGATACAGTTTATTTTACATACCCTGAAGTCCTAAAATATCACCAAGTTTCTTGCCCCAATCATGACTTAAATTCAGTTCATTTCGAATTGTTTCGATAGCCGCTTTCTTCGATCTATTGGTATCATAAGCTATTCTAACCAATACTTCTTTCCCTAAACTCGTATCACGATATAGCTCCATAACCAATTCTACTTTTCCTATCTGTTGCAAGACTTGAACCCTTGATTTTTGCACCATATCAACAATAGATGCAGCTTCCTCTTGTGACAACAACTTGTTTACAACGGCATTTTCTGTTTCTGAAGTTATTGTACTCTCAATCATTCCTGCCAACTGTACTTTTGCTGCATGCTCTGCACTTACTCTAGCAGCATCATAGGTTCGTGCACTACTAACACCTTGTGCCATTAAATATCTGGATTCAAAATCACCATCATATTGCAACTGCATTGTATAAGATTTATCCAATTGCTTATCTATAGGCATTCCACCTGGCGCATTCTTCCATCCTCCTTTTTTCAATTGCTTTGCTTCTTGTCGAGCCGTTTTAGTTGCCTTCTTTCTAAGCTGCCTGCTAACTTGCTTTGTTACTTTAGCCAATTCCTTCTCTCTGTAAGTTTCTTCCGGTTCTTCAACTTTCAAAGACAATTTATATACAACTTGTTTCCTCAAACGTTCAGGGAACTCATAGTTTATGACGCCAAACAAATCACTCTTGATAGTGATTCTTCTAGAGTTGTTAGTCATATAAATTAAAGCTTCACCTGGTGAAAATTCTATATCTCCAATAATGTTACCTTCAAATACATACCCCTTAATATCAGCAGCCGAAATACGAAGAACAGCACATGGTATCTCATTAAGATCAAGACGAGGCTTAGTACGTGCAATCAAATCAAATTCCAAAACTTCGAACGCTGGTTTTACATCTTGGCCTTGCACGACCAAGGTCCACAAGAAAAAAAGTGGAAACAAAAACGTTTTTCCCATAGCTATCATTTATAAGTTACTTTCCTATCTCAATAATTCTATAGTCCACACTCATTTTATTGTCAAGGTTCAAATGAGTATCCAACCATTCCAAAAATCGTTCTTGTGACAATGAACGGAGGCCATTTCTATCTTTCTCATCATTAGCTTTAGTAAACGGATTGGGAGAAAAAACAATATATAGCTGATTGTGCTCCAATTTGTCCTCACAATTCAGTATCAAACCATCAGAACGATTTCCATATACGATGAATTCTTCTTCATTTTTTTGGGGGGAAGCAAAAAACAGCTTTCTTACTCCATGCGTGACAGGTTCCTGTCCATCGGTATCAGAAGCGTCAGGAAGAAGACAAACCGCTTTCTTTTTCGAATCAACCAAATAAACCGCAATATAACCATCAGCTGGAGACTGAAACGATAAATAGAACTTGTCTCCATCCTTGAACACCCCGTCTTTACTCTCGAATTGTGAAGTCTTTCCATTGCGCAACAATTTGGCATCAAACTCCACTGGAGCCGTCTTATACTCTCTTGCATATCCTTTTACGGAACATTCAATATAAAACTGGTTATATTCAACTCCAAGCAAGAACTCAGGTTCACCTGAATTTCTGACCCAGACACCTCTCATTAAACTTTGTCCTACACTGGAAAAGTTCGTAGATAATTCTCCATTGTTAACAACCGTTTGTGATATTTCTCTTTGAGACACAGATGTACCATATTCTTCTTCAATCGCATTTTTCCTAGCCTTCTGCAAAGCTATTTCACGCCCTTCTGCCGGTGTATCATTATCCGAAAGTACATATTTATAATAACCTTTTACTCTCTTTGTTCTTTGCGCATATCCCCAGCCACAAGAGAAGCACATGACCAGAACAAAGAAAATTATTCGACTCAAGATTCTCATAACTTATCTATTTTCTATATAATTGCAAATTTATATATTTTTTTCAAAACAAGAATCGCCACAATAAAAAAACGTGGTTCCATAGGAAAACAGTCTGAGAACCGTTTTTTCCATATATTATGATTAAGGAATTGTTTTTAAACGAATTTGACGCCAATCTGGCCATTCTTCAGAAGGCATAATCTGAGGTACTTGTACTTTACTGATTTCAGATGTAGCTGCTTGTACTTGTTTAGCTGTTCTGATAAACCAATCATATAAAGTCAAATCACCATTCGCCTCCTGTAATGTCTTTAGCAAGAAATATGTATAATATCCTTGTTTCTTTTCATGATAAACGCTAGAAGTTTGGGTCCCAGAACTTGATGAAAAACTCAATGTACGTCCAAATGGATAAGTAAACTTCGCCTCTACGCTCACTCCTTTTTGCGAAATTAGCGGCTTTTCACTTTTATAACTACCACTAAAACAAGCATCCAGAAACACATACGCTCCCTTAGAGGACACTCCTCCTAAACATTGATACAACTCACTCAAAGATATCCCGTAAGTAACATTCTTACCGGTAAGGTCGGTAGGCAACAAATAAGCCTCTCTAGTAGTTTCATCATTACTACCATGTCCCGAATAATAGAAGAAGATTTCAGCATCAGGATTGGCATTCGCCACATTTATCAACCAACCTATTTCTTCTCTCATCAAACCCGCAGTAGCATTATAATGACAATGGACATGATTGTCCGGAACACCAAATGTACGAATACAATATTCCTTAAACGTCCAAGCATCTCTCACTGCATAAGGCACATTAGATTCCGCACTGGCACCCGCTCTAGTATAATCCTCATTACCAATAATCAAGGCATAACGATGAGCATTTTTACCACCTATAGGAATATTTTCCAACAACTCATTGCCTTCATGCAGACTAACCTCTTCGATGTTGATTCGCGAATCAAATTCTGATGCTAAATCCATCATTCCTCCAGCGCTCAAGTATTCTCCTAATTTCAATTTGAATGTTTCATCAAAACGAGCAATTCTTGTTTCGTCATTGCCTGCTAAGACTACGGCAATAGAATCTTCATCAAAACGATTATTTACAGTAAAAGGCACCTCAACTACTACATTTTTCCCCGGCATAATATTATTAATGCTCTTTTCCCCCACACCAAACACATTGGTTGGCCATACAAATGTCAATTTGACATTGCGTGCTTCCTTTGCCCCAGTATTCTGCACAGCCAGCTTCAATATACCATTACTATTTTTAGTGATGGCCGAACCTTCTTCTGATTCAAACATGTGCTCCGCAATATGAAGACGAGGGATAGCCAAGGCAGAAGTATTCACTCTCAGCGTATATTTGTCCGCATCAAAACCATTCTGTTCATTGACCCGAATCTCTATGTTTGCCAAGAAAGATGGCATATCTGTCGATGCAATGAAATCAAAACTATCAA
>CAZFDP010000219.1:0-3515 GCA_964518185.1 uncultured Phocaeicola sp.
GATGACTCCTTCCATAGCATTGCCACTGCCGTGATGTGGGGACGCTCGCTCTACAAGAACATCCAGCGATTCATTGTTTTCCAGCTGACTATCAATGTGGTAGCATTGGCCAGCGTATTGTTGGGAGCCTTCATGGGTACAGAATTGCCACTCACCGTTACCCAAATGCTTTGGGTGAACCTCATCATGGATACCTTTGCCGCTATGGCCTTGGCTTCTATCCCCCCCAGTGCCGATGTAATGCACGAAAAGCCGCGCAAGACAAGCGATTTCATCATCACCCGTCCCATGCGCTATAATATATTAGGTGTAGCAGCTTGTTTCCTGATAATTCTGATGGCTATGATTATGGGCATCAAGCAACTCCCCACCGAACAGGTGCCTACTGCCCTCACCATGTTCTTTACGGTGTTTGTGATGCTTCAGTTCTGGAACTTGTTCAATGCCAGCGTGTTCGGTACCAATCACTCAGTATTCAAGGATGGACGACATGCAGCAGGTATGATCAGTGTAGCTGCCATTATCCTGATAGGTCAAATCATCATTGTAGAGTTTGGTGGCAAGGTGTTCCGCACGGTGCCCCTCTCGCTTACTGAATGGTTGTGCATCATTGGAGCCACTTCCATTGTGCTTTGGGTAGGCGAAGCTTGGCGCTTGATTAAACGATTGAAGAAATGAAAAAAAGCATAAAAACCATCGTATTCGACCTTGGAGGGGTGTTGATTGACCTCAACTTCCAGCGGGCACTCGATGCTTTTGCCCAGGCAGGCTTGAAGGACATCGCCCACGAGGTGCAATCGTTCAGTCGCGAAGGCATCTTCATGGATTTGGAGTTGGGAAACATCAGTACCCAAGACTTCTTTGAGGCCATCCAGAAGAAAGCAGGTTACTCGTTGAGCATTGAACAGATAGCCGAATATTGGAATTTGATTCTGCTCGACATCCCTCAAGAAAAGCTCGAACTGATACGAGAACTCAAGAAGCACTACACCGTGCATCTGCTGAGCAATACCAACGAGCCGCATTGGGAATTCATCCGCAAGAATTGTTTTGAGAAGGATGGCTACCAACTGAGCGACTACTTTGAAAAGGTATTCCTTTCGTACGAAATGCATTTGGCCAAGCCCGACAAGGCCATCTTTGAGCAAATGCTCGCAGAGGCTCAGTTAGTGCCCGAAGAGACTTTGTTCATAGACGATTCGGAAGCCAATTGCCATGAGGCCTCAAAACAGGGCGTCATCGTGCACCATTATCAGATAGGTGAAGACTTGAAAAAAGTTCTCCAGTGTTATCCCCTATCAGTGCGTCATCCTGAGCAAAGCGAAGGATCTGAAAAGCGTTAGTTAATGTATACAGATTTTTCGGACGAAGTCCTCAACAACTCGTCTTCGCTACGCTCAGAATGACAATAATGAAGTATAAATAAGCGCTCGGAATGACAAAATCTATAACCATATAAAATATGCAGGTAACCGACCCTATAACACCACACCGGCTTCCCCCTTCGGTAGCCACCATCGGCTTCTTCGACGGGGTGCATCAAGGGCATCGCTTCCTTATTAGTCAAGTGAAGGAAGTGGCCTCGGCTTGTGGCTTGTGCTCGTCGGTTATCACCTTCCCTACCCATCCCCGGAAGGTATTGCAACCCGAATTTTGTCCGCAATTGCTCTCCACTCCCGAGGAGAAGCTCCGCTTGTTGGGAGAAACCGGCATCGACCATTGCATCCTGCTTCCCTTTACCCTTGAGCTCTCCCGCCTCTCGGCCCGCGAGTTTATGCAACTGCTTCGCAAGGAGTACAACATCCGCTCCTTGGTTATCGGGTACGACCATCGTTTTGGACATAACCGGACAGAATCGTTCGAAGACTATCAGCGCTATGGCGAAGAGTTGGGAATCAGCATCTTACGCGCCGAAGCCTATACTGAAGGCGATGACAAAGTGAGCTCGTCGGCTATTCGCAAGTTGCTTGCTCAAGGCGATGTAACTACAGCCTCCACCTGTTTGGGCTACCCTTATGGACTGGAGGGTGAGGTAACCAGCGGTTACAGCATCGGGCGGAAGTTGGGCTTCCCCACCGCCAATCTGGCTCTTACCCATCCCGACAAGCTCATTCCCCTTGAAGGGGTCTATGCCGCATCTGTATATGTAGACGGGCATAAATACTTGGGAATGTTGAATATAGGCCGTCGTCCTACTTTGAACAACGGTTCCCATTTGAGTATTGAGGTACACATCCTGCATTTTTCGGGCGATATCTACCATCGGGAAATACGATTGGAACTTCTTCATTTTATTCGCCCTGAAATGAAGTTTGCTTCTGTAGATGAGCTGGCTCTTCAAATACAGAAAGACAAGGAAACCATTTCTCGAATGTTCGAATAATACTTTCATTTCGCTATATAATAAATGATGCAGAAAAATTCACTTGTATTCTATCATATATTGGCAGTTGTCACCATTATGATATGGGGGACAACTTTTGTATCGACCAAGGTTTTGTTGCAACATGGATTGGATCCGGTAGAAATCATGTTCTATCGTTTTGCCATTGCTTATGTGTGCATTTTGTTTATTTCGCACAAGCAGTTGTGGGCTGATAGTTGGAAGGACGAAGGATTACTTTTCTTGTTGGGAGTGACAGGAGGTTCGCTCTATTTCATTGCCGAGAATACTGCCTTGCAATATACCCAGGCATCGAATGTCGCCCTATTGGTATGTACGGCACCCCTTTTTACGGCTTTGGTGGCCCATTGGTTTGGTAAGGAACCTCTGCATAAGAATACATTGAAGGGTGGACTTATTGGTCTTATTGGGGTAGCTCTGGTGGTGTTCAATGGAAGTGTATTGCTTCAAATAAATCCCTTGGGCGATTTCTTGAGTTTGGCATCGGCAGCTATGTGGGCTTTCTATTGCTTGATATTGAAACGTTTGGAGGGGCATTATCCTACGCTTTACATTACCCGTAAAGTATTTGCATACGGTATGCTTTCGTTGGTTTTTTATTTTGCTTTTTATCCGTTGGAGATAAAAACAGATATTTTGCTCCAGCCGGTAGTAAGTTATAATCTGTTGTTTTTAGGGATTGTGGCCTCTATGGTTTGTTTCTTTACCTATAATATAGCGGTGAAGCACATAGGTGCCATAAAAGCCATAAACTATGGATATATCCAACCGCTCATTACCATGATTACATCGGCCATTGTCCTATCAGAGACAATAACGATAGCTTCGTTGATAGGGGCTGTATTTATTATCGGTGGAGTGTATTGGGCGGAGAAATGAAAACATGTGGGTGTGTCGAAATACACATCCACTTATTTTTTAGGCACGGATTACACGGATTATCACGGTTTTAGTCTATGTTTACATTAAATTTATCCGTGCAATCCGTGTAATCCGTGCCTAAATACATTTATGACACAGCTTCATTTATGAGGTAATTATTTAACTTTCAGTTTGTCGAAGCCTTCGCCATAGACACCTACAACATTACTTTGTGAGATGAAGGCATCGG
>CAZFDP010000220.1:0-3513 GCA_964518185.1 uncultured Phocaeicola sp.
GCTTTATACTCAAATGGGAATGCGTAGCAAACGGTTTAATGATTGTTGGATAGGCGATCTTCCTGAAATGAATGTTTGCAGAGCTCCCGGACATACTTGCATTGCTGCTTTAGAAGAATTACTACAAGGTCGTGAAGCTATGAATAATAGTAAAGGGTGTGGTGGTATAATGCGTATTGCTCCTATTCCACTATATGGCTTGTCGCAAGGACGTATTTTGAATATCAAGGCTTTGAATGAATTAGCAGCAGATGCAGCCTACATAACTCACCGCCATCCGCTTGGATATATACCGGCTTATGTCTTGTCGCACATAATTTATAGATTGGCTGTTGAGGAAAGTCCCACATGTACTTTATTTATAAGCTTTGTTAGGGAAGCTCTTCAATATGCCGAGAATAAGTATAAGAAAGAAATTCAGTCAGTTGAATATTTGAAAGTTTTATTGGATAAAGCATTGGATTTGGCATGCGGGGATTTACCTGATGATGAAGCTATAACACAATTAGGTGGAGGATGGGTAGCAGAAGAAACACTTGCTATTGCTGTATATTGTGTAGCCAAATATTTTGATTGTTTCGAAAAAGCGATTATAGCTTCTGTAAACCATGGAGGTGATAGTGACTCTACTGGAAGTGTTACAGGTAATATCTTTGGAGCAATTATTGGATATGATGCTATTCCAAATCATTTTAAACAGGGGCTTCAATTACACGATGTAATTTGTCATGTAGCTGATGATTTATGGCGTGGATACGTTACTCCTTTTAAGGCATAATCGTATGGCTGGAAAAAGGGAACAATGTCTTCTAAAAGTTCAATGAAAAAGTTCAGAATAATAAATGTAATTGAATAATGCCTAAGAAATACGAAGTTTGGGGATATGATACGTTCGCCAATGAAGATTATTTGTGTGGGACGTACAATACAAGTAGTGAAGCACAGCGAATGATGCAGAAAATGGTACGTAGAGTACAAGGGCAAAATGCTTCGTTGAGGGATACCTTCAGTGTGGTAGAAGTAGAAGAGGAAAGTTCTTCATGTGAAGCAGAATTGGATCATTGGGAAAGTGTAGAACCGGATTATGATTCAGCTTTCCTTAGTCGTGTGGTTGACAATTTGCTTCAACAATTGAGGAATACTACAGAAAAGGGTAAACGGATTAAAGTAGAATATGATTGTACGGAAACGGACGATTGTTTTGATAAAATCATTTTTACTCTTATTACCTTTAAAGGAATAGAACAGGCTATTGATGTAGAGATTCAATTCCGACAAGGGGAAGATTTTAATGGTACCACTATTTCTAAAGTGTTTTATAGAATGTCTAAACCTGATTTTCAATATTGGTTGAAAAGTGATTATGCCTCAAAGATTATGTGTGTGGAGGTGGAAGAGTTGATTAATTCGATTTATTGTTATTGATAACAACTGAAATAGAGCTATGTATACAGATGTGAATGTTGGTCTCGCGCATGACGAGGGATTTGATTTTGATGTTTGTAGGAATAATCCAAATATCGATAATTCTCCTACGGCTATCATTCGTAATACTGATGCTCCTTTCTTGAGCTCAAGTCGTATCTATTGGGATTTAGTGAATAATCCGGAAGCGAAAGCATTGGATTGGGGGTGTTGGGGAGTAAAAGGTACAAAGAATGAACTTATCTCTTTTTTAGATAGATATAAAGAAGATGCTTATGCAGAGTATTTGAAAGGAAAAATAAAGGAATTACCGGATTGTGTGGAATATGTACTTTATGCTATAGAAACATAGGAAAATAAAAGAATTATGAAAGTTAGAAATGTATGTAAAGTGACATGTTTGGCGGAGAAGGTCTCAGCACGTAAAAAACGACTTTATTTCGATATGGATGGCGTGTTGGTTGATTTTGAATCGGGTTTAGCCAAACTTGATGAGCAAATATTAAAGGAGTATGAAGGTCGTTATGATGAAATTCCGGGGTTATTCGGATTGATGGAACCAATGTCGGGAGCTATAGAAGCTGTTCATCGTTTGAACGAACATTACGATTGCTATATACTTTCAACTGCTCCTTGGAATAATCCTTCGGCATGGAGTGACAAGGTAGCATGGGTTACGAAGTATTTGGATGATGTGTTTCATAAACGTATAATTATAACACATTGTAAGAACCTTTGTAAAGGTGACATCCTGATTGACGACCGTGGAAAGAATGGTACCAGTGAGTTTGATGGAGAATGGATACAATTCGGATCTGATAAATTCCCAAATTGGGATGCTGTATTGGAATATCTGATAAAATAATATAATGAATTATGTGGATAAAGTTAAGACTGTTGTTTGTGTTGCTATTCGGATGGACAACACAACAAATAATGGCTCAGCAATTAATAAGTACGAACGATTTTGAAATAAACCTTCCAGAAGGTTGGGAGTGTAAATACACGGAAGAACTGGGAAATACAGAACATCGTTTTGAAAAAGATTCAACGGTCTATACAATAAATGTATTTGCAATTCCTCTCTATCCGGATGACGCTTTTGAAATTTTCTTGCCAGAGGGAACAAAATATATGAAAATGGTGGATGTGCAGATTGGCCAGATAGTGAACGGAACGGAATTCAAATGCAAATGGTTGCAAAATGACAAATCTGATTCGAATATCATAGGATGTGTCTATACAGCCGTAAGGAATGACAAGACAATTGTTATTCAAGAAATGAATCGAAGTGATTCGTTGTCTGTCAGTGAAAATCTATTGGATTTATTCCAATGGCCAGAAGTCATTCCTCTTCCATTAACCGAAAGAGTGGAAAGATTTTGTCAGACAATGAATGGTTTACTGGAAGAATCAAGCAGAAAGTCCGAACTTGTATTCAAGCATTCGGCAGAAAATAAAAAGTTCATCATAGAATATCATCTACAGAATCCGGAAGATGAGATTAAAGGTAACAAAAAGAGTAAGGAAGAAAGAATTCAAGAATTGTTCTACGGATTTGTTCCTCTATTCTTGGAAATGGGGAAAGATGAATATAGCTTTCAGTTGACCGAATATTTGATGAATGGAGAGAAAGAAAAGGAAATCATCTATCAACCTGAAGATTATAGACATCTATTAGAAGGAAAGTAATGTGTGGTATATTCATTATTTTCTATCAAAACGTTGTATGTTCACTTATAAAACGATGTTTCTTTCACCAGAAAACTATGTTCTATGCCCCGTAAAACTATGTGTAAGTCTTATTAACATTTCTCTCAAAGTGATGCGAATTTTATTTAGTTGCGAAAAATGATTTCAGTGATTTCAGCGCATCGTAACTTGTTTATATACAATGCGTATGGCTGAACTGAGATGCGAATTTTTCATTTCAGCTCATTTCAGCCTTATTTGATTCTTAGAAGAATGGGAAAAGGGCGGATTATAGAGAAGAAAACGACGGTTTACGGGGTGGAAAACGGCATTTTACAAGGCACAAACCGTCGTTTTACGATTTGAAAAACGATGCTTTGAAAATCGCCTGAATCA
>CAZFDP010000221.1:0-3437 GCA_964518185.1 uncultured Phocaeicola sp.
TGATATACTTGGCCATATTCTTGTTTGTTAAGGGGATAATAATTGTTTGATATTTGACACAAAGATACAAAGACTATTATGAAAAAACAAATCATAAGTTCTGATTGTGTAATCACAACTTATAATCAACTAATCATAATTTGTGATTCGTTAATCAGAACTTATGATTAACTTTTATATAAAGCAGAATATAGATTTGGTTGAGTTTTACATGAGTTTTTATATAGGAGTAGATGGAGGTTATATGCCTCTTTTTCCTATGTCCTTGCATAGAACAAGTCCGGCTCACGTCTGGCACCGAAAGCGGTGAGGAACTTGTTGGCCATTTCTTCGTACTTTTCTCCACGGAACTTGCGGCTTCCGGTGGGGCATACCACAAGGCAACGTCCACAAGCCGGGCAAAGGGCATTGTCCGTTTGTGGAGGATTGTCCAATGATATGGCATGAGTGGGGCAGAGGCGGGCGCATTTGCCGCAATGGTTGCAGGTTTCGTCTGAGGTAGGACGGGCAGATGCATGTCCGTTGGGTTTGTAGGGGCGGTTGCCTTTTACTTCAATGCTCGGAATTTCAATTGTAGAAGATTGCATAATGGCTTGGCATTTTTCGGCAAATATGCGGATAACTTCCATGTCTTGTGCATCGGGACGAGTAGCAGCCAATTCGGTAAAGATGCAATGGCGGGCGATGAATGCTCCGGCTCCAATTACTTGGAAGCCATTGGCTTGTACTAAGTCGGTCAGCTCAATCAAGGCATCTTCGTAATCGCGGTTTCCATAAACGGCCGCGGCAATGGCTTTTGCTCCCTTTCCCTTGAAGCGATTGAGGCGTTCTACTGCCATTTCGGGGATACGTCCGGCATAAACGGGGATGCCGATAACCAACAAATCATTCTCGGATATTACAATTTCTTCCAAGGATTCATCATTCGTAACATCGTATGTAACAATCTCCTCCGATAAATGTCCGGCTATCCGTTCACAAATGGTGCGGGTGGTGTAGGTGGCACTGAAATATACAACGTGTGTCTTCATCTTTCTTCTATTCTTTTATTGTTTCTGCAAAAGTAATGAAAAATCATTATCTTTGCGCAAAGAAAAGAAAGAATAATGATTCAAAAAAATTATCGGAAGAAAATCGAAGAACTGGGGGCTGAAAGGGCAAAGCTCAAAAGATACAGCCTTTGTTATGTATGGTTCAAGGTGCTGACATTTATAGGAGTCTGCTTAGGTTGGTATATGGCTCATCCCGATTATACTTTGGAGGGAGTGATGATACCCGTAGTGCTCCTTTGGGGATATATTGTTTGTTATGTATTGGATGCGGAATGCTGTGCCCACATCAAGGTGTTGGATAAAAAGATAAAGGTATGTACTCATGAGTTGGAAGGATTGGAGGGGAACTATTCTGCTTTTGCCGATGGAAAAGAATATATTGACCCGAAGCATGAATATTCGGTCGATTTGGACATCTTCGGAGAATATTCGTTGTATCATCGGATTAACAGGACTGTAACACAATATGGAAGCAATGCCTTGGCCGGGAAGCTGACCGTCTTGGCAAGTGATAGGGAAGAAATCCGGCAGAATCAGGAAGCAATCAAGGAGTTGGCCGGCTTGAGTGATTGGCGCTTGGAATTCTTGGCGAATGATTATATCAAAAGCACCCTTGGTGGTTTGTCGCATCACATTGGAAAACAAAAGTACGAAGGTGTGCTTGTTTCTACTTATCTTCCGTATATTTCCATAACGCTGACGATTGTCTGCTTGTTGTTGGGTATAGTCGGCCTTATTCCCATGAGCTGTTTCAGTGGTATGTTTATACTGCAACTATTATTTGCTTCCTGTACATCGAAAGTGCAAAAAGAAGCGAACAAGCACATCAGTGCATTGCATAAGGAATATGCCGGTTATTTGAATCTGTTGAAGGCCATAGAGAAAGCCGATTTCCAATCGGAAAAGTTGAAAGTCTTATCACATGTTCTCTTCGGAGGGAAGAATCATTCAAAGATAGCTTTCCAAAAACTCTCGAGCTTGTTGAATCTGTTTGACATAAGGGGGAGTGAGGTGATGTATATTCTGTTGAACGGACTGCTGTTGTTCGATGTGTTGTTAATCAGAGAATTTACTCGATGGAAGAAACGCTATTTGTCCTATATGGACAATTGGCTGTCGGCTATAGCTGAAGTGGATGCACTTGTCACACTTTCGGTATATGCTTATAATCATCCCAAAAACCGGTATGCAGAAATGGCAAAGGATACGGATGAGATTATAGTAGAGGCACTTTGCGTGCATCATCCGTTTTTGGAAAGCGAAAAGGCCGTGCCCAATGACTTTATATTGCAGAAGAATCATGTGGCTATTGTTACCGGAGCCAACATGGCGGGTAAGAGCACATTCCTTCGTACAGTGGGCATTACCTATGTGTTGGCCAATATGGGAGCACCTGTCTGCGCCGAGCGTTTCCGTTTCTCTATCGTTTCGTTGTTTTCGAGTATGCGTACCACCGACAATCTTTCCGATAATATCTCGTATTTCCATGCTGAGCTGTTACGTTTGAAACAGTTGATTAATCATTTGAGGCAACATCCGCATACTCTGGTTATTCTCGACGAGATATTGAAGGGTACTAATTCGAAAGATAAGTTGAATGGCTCCATTCTGTTCCTTGATTTTGTTTCACAAATGAATATGTCCGGCATCATTGCCACACACGATTTGGAGTTGGCCCAGCACTACAATCCACTAAAAGAGAAGTTCAGTAACTATTGTTTTGAGATAGAGCTCTCGGAAGAAATCACCTATTCGTATAAAATACACAAGGGCATTGCACAGAATTTGAATGCTTCCTATTTGTTGAAAAAGATGCTTATGGATAAATAAATAGGAAAATGTAATGAATTTATCAACTTTTTCTCTATTTTTGTCTTCCATATTAATACATGAAAAATATGAAGAAGAGTTTATTGATTATGATGTGCCTGTTGGGTGCTTGGGTTACTTCGTGTACACCTGTCAAGAAGCAACTGACAGAAGAAGACATGGGAGCCTATCTTTTCGTGTTCTTTAGTGACCCTACCCACAGCTTGTTCATGGCAACCAGTCATGACGGTTATACTTTTACGGCAGTGAATGACGGTAATCCTGTGATTGCCGGAGATACGATTGCTGAGCAACGAGGAATCCGTGACCCACATATCACTCGTGGACCTGACGGAGCTTTTTATTTGGCGATGACCGACTTGCATATCTTTGCACAACGTGAGGGGATTCGTAAGACTTTATGGGATCGTGATGGTGATGCTTATGGTTGGGGAAACAATCGTGGACTGGTATTAATGAAATCGTATGATTTGATTCATTGGACTCGTAGCAATGTACGGGTAGACAAAGCTTATCCGGAAAAATTCGGTGATATAGGATGTGCTTGGGCACCCG